>JBQCJC010000061.1:0-13580 GCA_051953135.1 Thermoanaerobaculia bacterium
GGCGTCGCCGATCCAGCCGGCGAAGGCGCCGGCGCTCCACCAATTTTCAATTCACGCAAGCGGCGGCAGGAACCACGCCGCCGCTTGCGTTGGTTGAACCTTACTTCGTGTAGTTCTGTTCGGAGATCGGTGCGATGCGCCACCACTCCAGACCGCCGGTCGTTTCGAGTCGCGGATACATCAACTCGATGTAGCTGTCGCGCACGTTCTTGCCGCCGAGGATCATGTCGAAGATCTTGCCCTTCAGACCGTACGAGTAAAGATCGACGCCATCGACTTTCGTGTCGTAGAGATCCCAGAACGTCGCCGCGACGCGCAGCTCATTCTTCTGAATGTCCTTGCAGATGCTGCTCTGCAGATTCTCGCCATTCCACGACATGCCCCAGTTTCCCTTCGACAGATCGCGCTCGACATTCGCCCACCACGCGACGAAGTGCGCGAATCCTTCCGAAAGCGCGAGACCTTTGTTGTAGCACTTCGGCCACTCGTGATAGCCGCCGCTGTTGTCCGGCATGCCGCCCCAGTACTGGTACATCAACTCGTGCCCGAGCTCGTGCTTGATCGTGTGGCTCGACGTGCCGCTGTCCGCCTTGATGTGCACCGTGCCGTTGAGCGTGCAATTGCCGCAGTCATCGGTGCCGGGAAAGATGATGCGAATCGGCTTCGAGCGCAGCGGGGAGAAGTTCGCGGCGACGAGTTTCGAGTAGAGGTCGTAGGCGTTGCGATGCAGTTCGCCGAGGCCCGGTACGGTCTGATTGAGATCGATCCACCACGGACCGTAGTCGTGCGACTTGCCGTTGCCGATGTTGAAGGTCGGGAAGACGAACTTGTACTGCTGCGCCTTGCCATTCATCAGATCGAAGTAGCGATTCGACGGATAGAGCACGACCAGTGCGTTGAAGTACGAAGGAAACTGAGCGTGCAGCACGAAGTTGAACGAGGCGTCGTTGCCGACGGTGTCGCGCAGGCCGGTGTCGACGTACGTGCCGTAGAGGCCGACGAACAACGCGGCGCGCCATCCGGCCGCGGGCTGAATCTTTCCCTTCGTATCGAGCCAGCGGTACTGGCCTTTGATGACTTGCGTGAACGTGTCGTCGGTTTTGACGAGGCGTTTCAATTGCGCGCCATCCGTCGGCTCGGCCGGTTCTTCGGGGAGGAAAATGTCTTCGGCGGTCGGATCGGGGATGCCGCCGACGCCCGGTTTCACCGGGAAGGCTTCGCCAATGCCGGGGATGGTTTCGAGCTCTTCGTTGAACAGTGTGTCGTACGCTTCGAGTCGCGCGACGAGCGCTTCGGCGCGTCCTTCCTGATCGACGCGCAGGTAGACCGGAATGATGGTGTCGTAGTTTTCGAGGCCTTCGTCGTCCGTGACGGCGCCGTGCAGCATCATCGCGAATTTGCCCACGCCGCGCGCGCGGCCGAAGACTTCGATCGTGGCTTTGCTGTTGGCCGGCATTTTCAGTTGCGGCGGCCAGACGTAGAGAATCGGTTCGTCTTCGCGCTCGGGCGTTTTCATGTTGTCGAACGCGAGGTTGACCGGCTCGTCGTAGTCGTTCGTTAGTTCGACAAAAATCGAAATACCGTCGCCGGGCATGACGCCCGGATCGCGGGGAATGGTTGCGTGGACGAGGCTCGACGGCTGCGATGCCATGGCGGTGATGCCGGCCAGGAGAGCAGTGAGAAGAGTCACGGCGTACAGGATTCGTTTCATTGCAGATCCTCCGAGTGGTTTGCGACTGAGAAAAAATTCAGTTCACTCCCACATACGGAATCGATCTTCAGAATCGATCACGCCGGCGCTCCGCTAAACCGACAACTCGCGTCGCAGCCACGCCGTCGCGAATCGCGCCTCCCGTCCCACGGTCGCCACCGAAAGCTGCAACGCCTCCGCGGTCTCTTCGACACTCAGTCCCGCAAAGTACCGAAGCTCGAGCACGCGCGCTTTCCGTTCATCCTCGGCCGCGAGCGCACGCAAGGCATCATCGAGCGCGATGAGGTCGGCCGGCTTTCCGGCCGCGCGTTCGTTCGCTTCATCGAGCGAGATCAGCGTCGCGCCGCCGCCGCGTTTCTCCGCCTGCCGCGCACGCGCGTGATCCACGAGGATGTTGCGCATGATCGCCGCGGCGGTCGCGAAGAAGTGCGTGCGATTGGACCACTGCTGTTCATTGCTCGCGGCGAGACGAATGTACGCTTCGTTCAACAACGCCGTCGGCTGCAGCGTGTGACCGGGACGCTGCGCGCGCAGATACGCGGCCGCGATGCGACGCAGTTCCTGATAGACGTGCGGCAGCAGTTCGTCGATGTGTGTCATCGCAGCACCTGGATTCGTTTGTCGAGCGATGCGATCTGTTCGCGCAGGTACGGGCTGTCGAGTTTGCGTCGCGCGAAATCGCTCCACCACGCATGCGACTGCGCGTACCACTTCGCCGCTTCGGCATCGTTGTGCTGGCGGTGAAAGACGTCGCCGGAGAATGCGTAGCAGAGCGCGACGTCGCGTACGTCGAGCGGCCGGCCTTCGCTCATCACGATCTTCGATGCGAACTCGCGACACGCACGCGCATCTTCGGCCGCACCGTTGACGTCGCCGAGAGCCAACCGCACGACGCCGCGATCAGTGTGCGCTTTCGTGCGATCGCGACGGCTGATCGAACGCCCGCGATCGCCGCTCTGCATCGCGGTCACGCGACGCACGGCCTCATCGTGACGCACGAGCGCGCGCTGCAAGTCGCCGGATGCCGCCGTGGCATGCGCATACGAAACGCGCGAGAGCGTCGCCCAGAGCGTCGCCTGAAAATTGGAAGGATCCGCTCGATGCGCATCGTCGAGCTCGTGGAAGAGCGCCTCGAACATCGGCAGCGAGCGCGCGGGGTCGAGCTCGCGCCATGTGTCGGCGATCTGCAATTTCGCCAGCAGCACCGAAATGCGAAGCGAGAAATCGGAAGGATCCGCTTTCGCGAGTTGCTCCGCGAGGCGAAAGGATTCCTGATACTCGGCGAGCGAGAGTCGCGGCTGCATGCCTTCCGACGCGAACGGGCTGCGCAGCGCGTCACCGCGATCGTTGTGAATCCTGACCATCTGCAGCGTGTGCGATGTGCGCCGCGGTTCCGCGCGCGCGAGCTCTTTCGTTGCGGCGAGCGCGATGCCGAGCGCGTCGAGACATTCTTTCTGACGGCTGGCCATTTTCGTGACGTGACCGACACGACTGGCCACGAATGCGACCGTGGTGCTCGACGCGGTGCCGGGATGTCGTTTCGCTTCGGCGAGCGCGATGTTCATCGCCTCGCGATACGCCGTCTCGGTCGCGGCGAGATTGCCGCGCCGCAACGCGAGCTCGCCGCGGCGCGTGAGCACATCGATGCGATCGATCGGTTCTCCGAATCGCGACGCAAGTGCCGAGGCTTTTTCGACGTGCGGTTGCGCGAGCTCGCTTTTGCCTCCGGCGGTGAGGACGTCGGCGAGCTTGAGGTGCGACTGCAGAATCGCGCGCGCTTCGGTCGCGGTATCGACGCTCGAGCCACTGGCGGTTTCGCGCAGCGCCAGCGATTTCGCGTAGCTCGCGAGCGCCTCGTCCGTGCGGCCGAGGTTTGAGTTGCGAGGATTGCCGAGCACGTCGCCGACTTTTTCGTACGCGGCCGCGAGCTCCATCTGCAACGCCGCATCGTTGCGCGCGTCCTGCGAAAGATTGTCGAGATACTGCAGCGCCGTGCGCACGACCAGCTCGCGTGCGCGCGTGGCGCCGGGAAGATCGCGAATCTCATCGTGAAATTCGAAGAGAAACGTGTTCGCGAGACCGCGCACCTGTTCGAAGCGGCGCTCGGCGCGGCGCGCCTGCCAGACCGTTCCGACGATTCCGGCGATGAGCGAAAGCGCGACGAGCATCGCGGCAGCAACCGCCGCGCGATTGCGGCGAATGAACTTCGAGGCGCGATAGCTCCATGCATCGCCGCGTGCGAGCACAGGACGGCCGGAGAGAAAGCGTTCGATGTCCTCGGCGAATTGTTCGACCGATGCATAACGGCGGCTCGGATCTTTGCGCATCGCCGTCATCACGATGTTGTCGAGATCGCCGCGCAGCGTGCGCGCGAGTCGCGCGGGCGCTTTCACGCTCGGCAACGGTGTATCGGTTTCACAGATCACGCGAATGTATTCGGGAAGGGTGTAGCTGCTGAAGGCGTGCGCGGTCGCGCCGGTGAGCAATTCGAACAGCACGGCGCCGAGGGAGTAGATGTCGGTGGAGGTGGCAACCGGTTCGCCGCGTACCTGCTCGGGACTCGCGTAATCGGGCGTGAGCGCGAGCTCGCCATCGCGCGTCAGCAACGTCGATGCGCCCGGCCCGAGAAGTTTCGCGATGCCGAAGTCGAGCAGCTTCACGTTCCCTTCGCCATCGACGAGGATGTTGCTCGGCTTCAGATCGCGATGCACGACGAGCTGTGTGTGCGCGAAATGCACGGCGTGGCAAACGGTGGTGAAGAGACGCAATCGTTCGGCGAGCGATGCGTTTTTGCGATCGCAGTACTCCGTGATCGGAATGCCTTCGACTGCTTCCATCACGAGGAACGGAACGCCGTCCGCCGATTCACCGCCGTCGAGCAGACGCGCGATGTGCGGATGATTGAGATGCGCGAGGATCTGTCGTTCTTCGACGAAACGCCTGCGGATGTGATCGGTGTCGAGATGCGCGCGAATGAGCTTCAGCGCCGCGCGCTGATGAAATGCGCCGTCATCGCGTTCCGCGGCGAATACCGCGCCCATGCCGCCGCGTCCGAGGACGCCGGTGATTCGCCACGCGCCGACGCGGCGGCCGATCCAGCGTTCTTCCATCGCGGTCGTGATCGCTGCGGTGCCGGCGCCGACGACATCGGAGATGAATGTACTGTCGCGAGCATCGTGTTCGAGCAGGCTCTCCACTTCGTCACGAAGCGCGGGATCGTTTGCGCATGCGCTGTCGAGCACCGCCACGCGTTCCTCGCGCGGCAGGTCGGCGACGCGCAGAAAAAGTTCCTGCACGAGACGCAGACGGGAATCCGTGGACATGTTGGGCGCACGATTATAGGCAAGCGCACTTTCCAAATTTCCAGTTTGCCGTTTCAATCTCAACATGCAGAAGACCATCTGGATCACCGGTGCATCCTCGGGAATCGGCGAGGCGCTGGCCATTGAGTGGGCGAAACGCGGCGCGCGCGTGATTCTCTCGTCGCGCAATGCCGCCGAGCTCGAGCGCGTGCGATCGCAGTGTGCGAATGCATCGACGCACGTCCTCAAGCCGCTCGATCTCACCGACACGGCGGCGATTCGACGCGCGGCCGATGACGTGTTGCGCGAGCTCGGCAGTGTCGATGTGCTCGTACACAGCGGTGGTGTGAGTCAGCGCTCGTTCGCCGCGGAAACCGATCTCGCGGTCGATCGTCAGATCATGGAGTTGAATTACTTCGGAACCATCGCGCTGACGAAGGCGCTGCTGCCGTCGATGCTCGCGCGCAAATCGGGAACGATCGTGCCGATCACGAGCGTGATCGGTTACGTCGGCATTCCGACGCGCTCGGCGTACGCGGCATCGAAACATGCGTTGCACGGATTCTTTGAAGCGCTGCGTGCCGAGACCGCGAAGGATGGCATTCGCATCACGATCGTCGTGCCTGGCTACGTGCGCACGAACGTGTCGCAGAACGCGCTGAACGCGGACGGCTCGGCGTACGGCAAGCTCGACGAGACGCATGCGAAGGCGATGCTGCCGTCGGTTGCAGCCGTGAAAATCGTCGACGCGGTGGAAAGCGGGAAGCCGGAGGTGCGCGTTGGAGGGAAAGAGATTCACGCGGTGCTGCTGCGCCGATTCCTTCCGTCTGTCGTGCGCCGGATGATCCGCGTGAAATAGGAGATCGTGATGAAACGAGTGGGCGTGTTGCTGCTGCTGATGATCGTCAGCGCGGTGCAGGTGTTTGCGAGCGATGAAGACGATGTGCGCGCGGCGCGCAACGCGATCGTCGACGCGGCGAAAGCGAAAGATCGCGCGGCGCTCGAGAAGTGGCTCGCGGACGATTTCACGTTCGTGCACGGCCGCGGCAATCTGCTCGATCGCGCGCAGTATCTCGCCGAGACGACCGGCAAGTCCGCGTCGCCGATCATCGATTCGAAAGACGAGAAGCTCACGATCTACGGCGGCCACACCGCGATCCTCGTTTCGCGCGCGAACATGCGCACGGCCGAGACCGAGACGAACGTGCGCGCCACGCAGGTGTTCGTGAAGAAAGGCGATCGCTGGCAGTGGGTGATGGGACAGTCGACGCTGCTTCCGGTGCGACCGCGCGCCGCGTCGATCGATGCAAAGCTGCTCGATGTTTACGCCGGTTCGTATCGCGTGAAAGCGGGACGCATCGTTTCCGTCTATCGCAAAGACGATGGTCTCTTCGTCGAGATCGCGGGACGCAAGCCGGGCGAGCTGATTCCGCGCAATGACGTCGAGTTCGTCTGGTTCAATCCGGATGCGAATGTCGATGCGACGTTCACGTTCGTGCGCGACGAGAACGGCCGCGCGAAAGAGCTCGTGTTCAAGCAGGACGGACGCGAGGGATGGCGCGCGGAACGGATCAACTGAAAGTTTGAACAGCCTCGTGTGAATGCATTTCGTTGTGCTGCAACTGCTTCGCATGCGAGTGCTCAAATCGCGCTGCACTGACATTGTGGAAGCGTGTGGAAATCGGCAGGAAATGTAACAGCGAAAAGTGTTGCGCGACCCCTTGCGCGGACCTACGTTGAAACTCGTCGCAGCGCTGATGCTTGATCGCAGATGCCAAAGCGCTGAGGCAGCCGAGAAGCGACGCGATCAGTCCTCGAGGCAACGGTTTCCGGACGAACGCTCTATCGCGGATGTCAACGGACGGAAGCCGGTCGCGAAGGTGCGATGGATCTTCGGGACAACGGGCTCTGCGCGAACGCTTCATCGCGGATGTCAACGCGCAGAGAACGGGTCGAGAAGGCGCGATGAGCCTTCGAGACAACGGCCGATGCACGAATGCTTCATCGCGGATGTCAACGTGCAGAGGCTGGTCGAGAAGACGCGATGGGTCTTCGAGACAACGGTGACTGCACGGACGCTTCATCGCGGATGTCAACGTGCAGAAGCCGGGCGGAGAAGGCGCGATGGGCCTTCGATGCATACGGTCCCTGCGCGAATGCTTGATCGCAGATGTCAACGCGCGGGAACTGAGTTGCGATGGCGCGATCGGTCATCGTGGCGAACATTGGCGCGGATGCGTTCTTGTAGCTGTCAACGCGCCGAGAAAGGCTCCGAGGGACAAGAAGCCTCGGAGCCATTATTGTTTCTGGATGCATTTCGTCATTGCACTGCTTTTCGTTCTCGCACCGATCGATCGCGAATATCTCGCCTCGTGGGAGGCGACGCAGAAATCGCAGCCGCGGACGTTGCAGTCGACGGCTCGCATCGCGCCGCTCGATGAGCCCGGAACACCGCTGACGATTCGCGGTCGCGTCGTCGATGAACAAGGCCGCGCGATTCGCGACGCCGTGGTGTTCGCGTATCACACCGATCGCAACGGCGTGTACGACCATCCCGATCGTCCCGCGCATTCGTGGCGTTTGCGCGGCTGGGCGAAGAGCGATGAGCGCGGGACGTTCGTGTTCGAGACGATCCGCCCCGCGCCGTATCCGAATCGCAATGTTCCGGCGCACGTGCATTTCTCGGTGGTGCGCTCGAACGGATTGCGCTATCTGCCGGACGATTTGAATTTCGACGAGCGCGTACAATCGCCGGCGGCAGAGGTGACGCTCACGCTGCGTGAGGCTCAACGCTTCTGAGGCCGAGCCACTGCATGTCCGCGAGCGCTGCCACGGCGATGGCCTGCACGATCACGAACGTGTAGCCGAATGCATTCGTGTCGACGTTGAAGAGCAGCGCGATGCTCGCGATGACCCACGCGAAGTTCGCGATGATGATCGCGATGACGCCGGTACGCGGCAGCGGATTGCGGGTCGCGAGATAGAGCACGATCGCTGCGAAGGGCAGGAGGCTGATGCCGGAAACGCGCAGCAATGCGACGGGCAGCGCGAGCAGTTCGCCGAGCAGCGAAGCGGCGGCGAACAGGGCGATGCCGGTGATGCCGCTGATCGCGGCGTCGGCGAAGAGGATGCGGCGCAGGAAGGTGCTGGTCATGTCGTGTTCTCCTTTGCGCAGCAGTGTCGGCTCGCGATCGGCGCGCGTCGATTACGTGCGAGGTAATGGTGTACGCGACGCGCGTGCGTTACCTTGCAGCGCATGACGAGCGTCGCCGCGATCGGTCCGTTGTTGCGCGAATGGCGTCAGCGCCGCCGTCTCAGTCAGCTCGAGCTCGCACTCGAAGCGGATGTTTCGTCGCGGCATCTGAGTTTCGTCGAGACCGGCCGCGCGCAGCCGAGTCGCGAGATGGTGCTGCATCTCGCCGAACGTCTCGACGTTCCGCTGCGCGAGCGCAATGTGTTGTTGATGGCCGCGGGGTTCGCGCCGCTGTTTCCGGAGCGCTCGCTCGAGGATCCGGCGTTGCACGCGCCGCGCGAGGCGATCGAGCTGGTGCTGAAAGGGCATGAGCCGTATCCGGCGATCGCGGTGGATCGGCACTGGACGCTGGTCGCCGCGAATCGTGCGATCGCTCCGTTTCTCTTCGCGGACGATGAGTCGTTGCTGCAGGCTCCGGTCAATGTGCTGCGTGTGTCGTTGCACCCGCAAGGATTGTCATCACGCATCGCCAACCTCGGCGAGTGGCGCGCGCATCTGCTCGATCGTTTGCGCCGGCAAGTGGAGATCAGCGGCGATGCGACGTTGCTCGCGCTGCTCGACGAGTTGCGCGCGTATCCCGCTCCCGAGCCAGCGACGAAGCGCGACCTCGGCGGCGTGATCGTGCCGCTCGAGTTCCGAACGGAGCATGGTGTGTTGTCGTTCTTCAGCACGACGACGATCTTCGGCACGCCGATCGATGTCACGCTTTCGGAACTTGCGATCGAAGAGTTCTTCCCGGCGAATGAAGAGACGGCGAAGGCGATGCACGCTCTGCTACCGTGACGCGGTGCGCAAATGGATCGTGCTGTTGCTATTTCTCGTCGCGTGCAAACAGTCCGCGGAGATCGAGCAGGTCGCGAAGGAAACGCTCGACGCGACACGCGCGAAAGAAGTGCTGAAGGTGCAGGTGCGACTCGATCAACAGGTGGCGCCGACGCCTGACGAGATGGCGACGCGCAGGCAGATCGAGGATCGCATTCAGCAGGAGAACGTCGGCACACTCACGCTCAGCACGACGGACGTCGGTCACTACGACATGACGATCGAAGTGCTATCGACGAATGATGCGATCCCGCGCGTGCGCGCGATTCTGCGCGAGGCCGGGGTGGAGGAGCGATCGACGGTGAAGGTGGGAACGAAGTAACGGAGCGCCGGCGCCCTCGCCGGCTGGACCGGCGGCGCCCTCGCCGCCGTTGATTGACACCACGACACGTCACGCTACGCGGAAAGCGCCGAAGCCACCGCGCGTCACTCAGCACACTCTCCGGCTCGCGAGGATCGGCGACGAGGCGTCGCCGATCCAGCCGGCGGAGGCGCCGGCGCTCCCCTTGTCACACCCTCACATACTCATAATCCACCGGCATGTTGTTGATGCCGCGATCCGGTGGCGCGATCCAGTTCGCAACCTTGCCGGACTCGTACACGGGATTCATCACCGATGCGACGAATGTCTGATCGTCCGGCGTCGGAATCCACGATTGGATCCCGGACGCAAACGCTTCCGGTGCGATCGGATTGCCCGCGGGATCAGTCGGCACATTCGCCCACGCGCCCACCGTGCGGCGGAAGCGCGCGCTCGGGAGCGCGAGACGAAAATCGAATCCCGCTTTCTCGATGATCTTGTTCCAGCGCTTCACGCCGTTCTCGCAATCGCGAATGTACGCGGCGCGCATCACTTCGTTCATCGCGTTGCGCATCGAGATCCATTCGGTCTTCACGCCGCCGTTGCCGTCCGGCACGGTCAGCGTGTATTCGCCGTTCGCTTCGTGCTCGTCGTACAAGCCTTCATCGGGACGACCCTTCAATCCATTCGCGAAGTAGCTCGCTGCATTCGACGAGATCTCGCTGCCGAACAGATCGAGCGCGCTCGAGAACCAGAAGTTCATGTACTTCTGAATCGTCTGCAGATCGATGCCGCCGGCAGCGCGCACTTTCTGCGGATCGTCGCTCTTCAACTCATTCATGATTTCGGTCGAGCGTTTCACGACGCGGCCGATGCCCGTGTCGCCGACGAACATGTGATGCGCTTCCTCGGTCAGCATGAACTGGCAGGTGCGTGCGAGCGGATCGAAGCCGCTTTCCGCGAGCGCTTTCAACTGGAACTTGCCGTCGCGATCGGTGAAGTACGCGAACATGTAGAACGAGAGCCAGTCGTTGATCGGCTCGTTGAATGTCGAGAGGATGCGCGGCTTGTCGGCATCGCCGGAGTGACGCTCGAGCAATCCTTCCGCTTCTTCGCGACCATCGCGGCCGAAGTAGGCGTGCAGCAGATACACCATCGCCCACAGATGACGCCCTTCTTCGACATTCACCTGAAAGAGATTGCG
Organism: Thermoanaerobaculia bacterium; assembly: GCA_051953135.1. Lineage (GTDB taxonomy): Bacteria > Acidobacteriota > Thermoanaerobaculia > Gp7-AA8 > Gp7-AA8 > QHVT01. The sequence goes on from JBQCJC010000061.1 coordinate 10,594, forward strand.
AAGGTCATACAACGACGGTGCGCTCTGACCTAACGCGCGCTGCTGTTCGACCGACGCGGGCTCGGTATCGCCCTGCGTGACGATCAGGCGACGCAGCGTCGAGCGATGTTCGCCCGGCACCACCTGCCACGCGGGCTGGCCGATGTTGTCGCCGAATCCGATCGTGCGATTCGCATCCTGATCGGCGAGGAAGATGCCCCAGCGATACTCCGGCATCTTGACCATGCCGAATGTCGCCCACCCTTCGCGATCGACGGATGTCGCCGTGCGCAGGTAAACGTCGTTGTTCGAAAAGACCGCGGGCCCGAGGTCTTTCCACCAGTCGAGAAACCGCGGCTGCCAGTGCTCGAGCGCGCGCTGCAACGTGCGGTTGTTCGACAGATCGACGTTGTTCGGAATCTTCTCGTCGTAATTGATCGCGGCCATGATTCAGATCCTTTCCCAGGAAAAGCGCGGCTTCGTGCCGCTGCCGAACAGCTTGAGCGCGCCCTGCTCGCCGACGGCGTTCGGGCGGATGAAGATCCAGTTCTGCCACGCCGAGAGACGGCCGAAGATTTTCGTCGCCAGCGTTTCGTTGCCGGCGAAGCGAAGACTCGCTTCCATGCCGGTGAGTGCATCGGGCGAGAGCGATGCGCGTTCTTCGATCGCCAGTCGCAGTTCGTCGTTCCAGTCCAATTCATCCGGCGCGAACGTGACCAGTCCCGCATCGAGTGCCGCTTCCGCATCGAAGCGTTGTTCTTTCTCGAACGACGGCGCGGCGCCGAAGCGCGTCTCTAACCTGGTCAACCCATTGACCATCGTCAGTGCGCCGAAGTTCATTTCGCTCAGCGCGATTTCAGGGCCGTTCTCGTCCGCGAGCAGCATGTACGAGCGATCCGCGGCGAGCGCGAGCTCGAAGAGTGTTCCGGCGAAACACGAGCCGGGCTCGATGACGGCGTAGATCGAGCGCGACGAGACGTCGAGTCGTGCAAGCGTGCGACGCAGCGTGCCGATCGTCTCGCGCACGAACCAGTGGCTCTTGTGCGCGTCGAGCGCGCGATCGACGCGCAGCACGTTGTCGATTTCGCCCTGCGTCTTCACGACCCAGATGCCGGCCTCGCGCACGTTGGTGCGGAGATGGAGGATCGCGTCATCGAGCTCGCGCGCGAATGCGAGCGGCCACCATTCGGCGCCGCGATTCACGATCGCGTCGATCTCTGTCGCTACATCCGCGGACGGCGCGTTCACGGTGATGGTGATGGTGCGCGCGCCGGCATCGATGGCGACGTCGACGTGCTGGTAATGAATGCCGTGCTCGTCGATCGTGCGCTGCAGCGGCGTGAGCGCGATGCCTTTCGCGTCGCTCGGACGATCGGTTTGCGCGGCGAGCGCTTTCGCACGTTCGGCGACTTTTTCGGCGAAGAGGCGAGGCGGAACGACTTCGTCGACGAGTCCCCATGCTTTCGCTTTCGCGCCGCCGAGTCCTTCCGCGGTCGTGCAGAAGACATCGGCGAGATCGCGGCGCACTTTGCGTTTGTCGACGAGTCGCGTGAGTCCGCCCGTGCCCGGCAGCACCGCGAGCAGCGGCACCTCGGGGAACGAGACCGTCGACGAGCGATCGTCGACGAGCACGATCTCATCGCACGCGAGCGCGAGCTCGTAGCCGCCGCCGGCAGCGGTGCCGTTGACCGCGGCGAGGACCTTCAGTCCCGAGCTCTGCGACGAGTCTTCGATGCCGTTGCGCGTTTCGTTCGTGAACTTGCAGAAGTTCACCTTCGTCGCGTGCGTCGACTTCGAGAGCATGTAGATGTTCGCGCCCGCGCAGAACATGCGTTCTTTCGCGGAGGCGAGGACGACCGCGCCGACTTCGGGATGTTCGAAGCGGATGCGATCGAGCGCGTCGCGCAACTCGATGTCGACGCCGAGGTCATACGAGTTGAGTTTCAGTTTGTAGCCTTCATCGATGCCGGCGTCTTCGTTGACGTCCATGGCGATGGTGGCGACGGGGCCGTCGAAGGTGAGCTTCCAGTGCTTGTATGAGCCGGGCTCACGGTCGAATGTGATCATGCGCACCTCAAAACGTGATGCGGAATTATAATTCCTGATCGATGCCGCGCAAGACCTCTCGCAGCGACTGCTCGATCGTCTTGCCGGTGGTGTCGATCGAGAGATCGGCGCGGCCGTAGAGATCGCTGCGCTCGTCGAGGATGCGGCGCAGGTCGTCCATCGCTTGCTGTGAGCCCGCCATCGGCCGCAGATCTCCCTGTGCGAGCACGCGTTGCATGTGTTGCTCCGGCGTCGTGCGCACCCACACGGTGAAGCACGAACGCAGCAGCAGCTCATACGTGATGGTCTCGCTGACGAGACTGCCGCCGGTGGCGACGATGAAGCGTTCGTGTTTCGTGAGGAGTTCTTCGAGTGCCTGCAGTTCGTAGCGGCGATAGGCCTGCTGGCCGTAGAGCTCGATGACGGACGCGAGGGCGGTGCCGGAGACGCGCTCGACTTCACGGTCGAGCTCGAAAAACGGGACGTTTCGCGCCTTCGCGAGCGCCGCGCCCAACGTGGTCTTTCCGGCGCCGCGCAATCCGACGAGGGCGATGCGGCGATCGCGATGGATGTCTGTGCCGAGGGAGCGAAGGATGTCGTTCAGTTGTTCGGCAGTGACGCGCGTGAGGATCTGCCGCACGAGCGCAGATTCTTTCGTCTCTTCTTCGACGAGCCGCGCGAGGGAAAGGCCGAGCGCGATGGCGATGTGACGCAGGAGCACGATCGATGCGTTGCCTTTACCTGATTCGAGCTGGGTGAGGTAACGCTCCGAGATCCCGGCGTGCTGTGCGAGCAGACGTCGCGACATGCCGCGACGCGCGCGCTCCGCGCGGATGCGGTTGCCGAAGTGGCGGAGGAAGGTGGCGTCCTTCACGAAGCTCGGAATTATAGTTCCGACGGGGAAGCAACGGAGCGCCTTTCGGAGCGCCGGGTTTCACCCCGCCCGGGCCCCGGCTTCAAAC
>JBQCJC010000062.1:0-3429 GCA_051953135.1 Thermoanaerobaculia bacterium
GACATCCTCAACAACTACTTCATCGCTCGGCGCGGCCGATCGAGCTGAACGATGGAGCGCCGACGCCATCGTCGGCTGGATCGCGGGCGCCGCGCCCGCGTCGACAGATTGACGGCGACGATGGCGTCGCCGGGCCAGCCGGCGATGGCGCCGGCGCTCCACATTGAAAAGAAAGAGGCAGGTCATGAACTGGATCGATATCGTCACGTGGGGCACGCTCGCGCTGTTGCCGTTGTTTCTGATTCTCGATGCGATCGTGCGTGCGCGGACGTTCGTGACGCCGCGATTCTGGCGCGTGCGCGCGATTGTCGTCACGATCATGGCGTTCGCGCTGTCGTTCCTCGTGCCCGCCTTGTGGGCGCGCGCGTTCGGCGCGTGGACGCTCTTCGATCTCTCGACGCTCGGCATTGCCGCCGGCGCGGTGATCGGCATTTTGATTTATGAGCTCGGGCACTACTGGTATCACCGCACCGTGCATCGCAGCGACCGGCTGTGGCTCGCGTTTCACCAGATGCATCACAGCACGGAGAGTCTCGATGCGTGGAGCGCGTATTACATGGCGCCGAGCGATGTGATCGCGTTCGTCACGCTGCAGACGATCGTGTTCGGACCGTTGCTCGGATTGTCGTTAGGCGCGGCGGTGCTCGCGAACCTGTTCCTGACGTTCAACGCCGTGTTCCAGCATGCGAACCTCCGCACGCCACAATGGCTCGGCTACATCATTCAACGGCCGGAATCGCACGGCGTGCATCACGAGCGCGGCGTGCACGCGTACAACTACAGCGATCTGCCGTTGTGGGACATCGTGTTCGGCACATTCCGAAATCCGAAGACGTTCGATGCGGAAGTCGGGTTCTGGCATGGAGCATCGTCGAAAATTGGAGCGATGCTGTTGATGAAGGACGTGTCGAAACCGGTTACGTAAATCTCAATGACCCTGGTGTAGGTTATCCTCCGCTCACATAACGAAGGAGGTCGTCCCCATGCGGTCCACCAGGGTCATCCTTCCCCTTTTGCTTCTCGTCCTCTCGACAACACTCTTCGCACAAACGACAGGCAGCATCGCCGGCAGCGTCTCGGACGCAACGCAGAATGTCCTGCCCGGCGTCAGTGTGGAAGCGCGCAGTTCCTCCCTGCAGGGAACGCGTATGGCCATCACGCAGGAAGACGGCAGTTACCGCCTGGCGCTGCTGCCGCCCGGCGAATACACGCTCTCGTTCTCCCTCGACGGATTCACTCCGCAGCAGCTCCGCAACATTCGCGTGCTCCTCGGCCGCGACACGATGATCGACGTCGAGCTCAAGCCCGCGGCGGTCAGCGCGGAGTTGACGGTCACGGCGGCCGCGCCGGTGCTCGACACGACGTCGACGTCGGTCGGCGCGAATCTCGACTCGATGGCCATCGAGACATTGCCGACCGGCCGCAACTACGCGTCGATCGTGCAGGTCGCGCCCGGAATTGCGTCTGACGCAAATCCATCGAACCCCGGTCAGTCCACGATCACGGTGTATGGCTCGTCGGGCGCGGAGAACTCGTTCTACGTCGACGGCGTCAACACCACGAATCTCGAATACGGCTTCCAGGGCAAAGAGCTGAACTTCGAGTTCATTCAGGAAGTCGACGTGAAGACCGGCGGCTATGAGGCCGAGTACGGACGCTCGACCGGCGGCATCATCAACGTCATCACGAAATCCGGCGGCAACGAATTCACCGGCGACGTGTTCGGCTATTACGACAGCGATTCGCTGCAGTCGAATTCGAAAGAGGTCGTCAGCACCGGCGGCACGATCGACGGCTACACGCGCAAAGACGTCGGTGTCGATGTCGGCGGCTATCTGCTCAAAGACAAATTGTGGTTCTTTGGCGCGTACGACGCGGTGACGAACTCGCTCGACAGCGCGCTGCCCGCGGGGCCGAATGCCGGCGACATCACGACGTCGGACAGCGATCGCGATCTCGCGTCGGCGAAACTGACGTACAACCTCGCGTCGAATCACTCACTCGTCTTTTCGTTCCTGCAGGATCCGCGCGTCGATACCGGCGCGATCAATGACGCGAATCATTCGCTCAACGGCGATGAATCGACGTACCTCGGGCGTCAGGATTTCGGCGGACGCGATTACGCGCTGCGCTACGACGGCGCGCTCGCCTCGGAGTGGGTCGTCACCGCGCAGGCGGCGCGGCATCAGGAGAAAAACTCCGTCGGAGCCGCGACAGAAGCAGGTGACGCGATTCAGTATCGCGATGCGTCGAACGATTTCTTCGCCACCGGCGGCTTCGGTCTCGTGCAGAACAAGAAGTTCGATCGCACGCATTACGGCGCGTCCGTCTTGCGCCTCCTCGGGCATCACGAGATCAAAGGCGGTCTCGAATATCAGCATGACAAAGCGGAAGTGACGAAGGCCATGTCGGGCGGCCAGCAGGTCGACGTGTTCTTCAATGAAGCGAATCCGTCGAAGCCGATCTATCGCCACTTCTACTGGACCACTCCCGGCGCAACGCTTTCGAATGCGCCGACCTCCGAGCTCAACGCGAAGCCGGAGCACAAAGTCACGAGCGTTTATCTGCAGGATCGCTGGAACGTGAACGATCGCTTCACCGCGACGTACGGCGTGCGGTGGGATCGCCAGCAGATCATCGACGCGTCGGGCGTCGTGCAGATCGATCTGAAGAAGGACTACGCGCCGCGCCTCGGCTTCATCTTCGATCCGAGCGGCACGCACACGGAAAAGATTTACGGCTCGCTGGGCCGCTTCTACGAAGAGATCCCAATGGATCTCGTCATTCGTTCGTATTCGTACGAGCGCCAGCCGCGCATCGTCAATTACAGCCCGACGAGCACGACGCCGGATGCCGGCGCGGAACACGACTTCGATACGGAGTCGGCGATTCTCGGCGGACTGCAAACGCCCGCGGATCCCGATCTCAAGAATCAGTACATCAACGAATTCATCCTCGGCTACGAGCGCGAGGTCATGCCGAATTTTGCAGTAGGTGTAAAAGGCATTTATCGCAACTATGGCCGCGTGATCGAAGACTTCCTCTGCGCGGATGACGGTACGTACTGCATCGGCAATCCGGGCGAGGGGTTGATGAAGCAGGTCTTCGGACTCGATTACGAAACGCTCTACGATGCGCCGAAACCGAAGCGCACGTTCAAAGGCGTGCAGGTCGATGCGACGAAGCGCTTCTCGAATCGCTGGCAGGGACTGGCGTCGTACATCTACTCGAAACTCGAAGGGAACTTCGACGGCGAGTACGCGCCGTTCACGAACGTCGGCGCGGATCCGAACATCAGCGCGGCGTACGACTATTACGACTTCTTCACGAACGGTTCGGATCTCTCGAAGATCACGAATACCGGACCGTTGTCGAACGATCGTCGTCATCAGTTCAAGGTGTCCGGTGTGTACGAGACGCCGATTCATT
>JBQCJC010000063.1:0-2071 GCA_051953135.1 Thermoanaerobaculia bacterium
CAGGTAGAACGAATCGTCGGTCAGCGGCTCGCCGCGCTCATCGGGCGTGGGGATGCCTTTGCCGTTGAGGAACACGCCCACCGTGCGCGCGTAGCCGGTGCCCCAGTCCGCGTCCGTCATCTCATTGCCATCGGGCTTGAACCAGCCGATGTCCGTCGCATCCGTGCCGCGCACCGCGCGTCCGTGAAACCAGCGGCGGCGTTGAAAGTTGGGATGCTCTTTGCGGAACTGAATCACGCGTGCGACGAACGCGCGCAACCCATCGTCCATGTTCTGCCAGTCGAACCAGGAGATGTCGTTGTCCTGGCAGTACGCGTTGTTGTTGCCGCCTTGGGTGCGACCGAATTCGTCGCCGCCGAGGAGCATCGGGACGCCTTGCGAGAGAAAGAGCGTCGTCAGGAAATTGCGCTGTTGCCGCGCGCGCAACGCGTTCACCCTCTCATCGTCCGTCGGACCTTCCGCGCCGCAGTTCCACGAGCGATTGTCGTCCGCGCCGTCGTGATTGCCTTCGCCGTTCGCGTCGTTGTGCTTCTCGTTGTACGACACGAGATCGTGCAGCGTGAAGCCATCGTGTGCGGTGATGAAGTTGATGCTCGCGTACGGACGGCGCCCGTTCGCTGCATACAAATCGGAACTGCCGGTGAGTCGCGTCGCGAAATCGTCGAGCGTCTGATCCGTGCCGCGCCAGAAGTCGCGCACGACGTCGCGATACTTTCCGTTCCACTCGGACCACAACGGAGGAAAGTTGCCGACCTGATAGCCGCCTTCGCCGACGTCCCACGGCTCGGCGATGAGCTTCACCTGCGAGATGTACGGATCCTGCTGAATGATGTCGAAGAATGCGGAAAGGCGATCGACGTCGTGCAGCTCGCGTGCGAGCGTCGCCGCGAGATCGAAACGAAATCCGTCGACGTGCATCTCGAGATGCCAGTACCGCAGCGAGTCCATGATCAGTTGCAACACGTGCGGATGGCGCATGTTGAGACTGTTGCCCGTGCCGGTGTAGTCCATGTAGTAGCGCGGGTTGTCGTAGACGGTGCGGTAGTACGCGGTGTTGTCGATGCCTTTCATCGACAGCATCGGCCCGAGGTGGTTGCCCTCGGAGGTGTGGTTGTAGACCACGTCGAGAATCACTTCGATGCCCGCCTGGTGCATCGCTCTCACCATCTGCTTGAACTCGGTGACCTGTTGTCCGAGATCGCCGCTCGCCGCGTATTCGTTATGCGGCGCGAGGAACGAGATCGAGTCATAGCCCCCGTAGTTGCGCAGACCTTTGTCGAGCAGATGATTCGGGTGAATGAACTGATGCACGGGAAGCAGTTCGATCGCGGTGACGCCGAGTTGCTGCAGTGATTTGATGGCCGCGGGATGCGCGAGTCCCGCGTACGTGCCGCGCAGATTCTCGGGCACGCCCGGATGCTTCATCGTGAAGCCTTTGGCGTGGACCTCGTAGATGATCGTCTGATGCCACGGCGTGTTCGGACGGCGGTCGTCGCGCCAGTCGAAGTATGGATTCGTGACCACGGACTTCGGCATGAATGGCGCGCTGTCTTTGTCGTTGCGCGAATCGTCGGGATTGTCGAAGTGATAGGGAAAGACGGCTTCGTCCCACTGCACCGATCCCTGGACCGCTTTGCAGTAAGGATCGAGGAGTAATTTGTTCGGATTGCAGCGATGTCCATGCTCCGGTTCCCACGGGCCATGCACGCGAAATCCGTAACGCTGTCCCGGCGCGACGTTCGGGAGGTAGCCATGCCAGATGAACGCGGAGGTCTCAGGAAGATCGACGCGCTGTTCGTTGCCGTTCGCATCGAACAAGCAAAGCTCGACGCGCGTCGCGACTTCGGAGAAGACGGAGAAATTGGTACCGACGCCATCCCATGTGGCGCCGAGTGGGTAAGGTCGCCCTGGCCAGATACGCACTGCTGAAGTTCCTTTCGGATACGGACTCGGGGGGAGGATTCGCAAGGAGTGGGCCATGGCGCGCGCAGGGCCGCGCGCAAGGCCGAGGGCCGCGCGCAGGGCCGAGGGCCGAGGGCTGAGGGCGGGGGTAATGCGCGGCAAGCGTCGC
>JBQCJC010000064.1:0-3991 GCA_051953135.1 Thermoanaerobaculia bacterium
GTGCCGGCCGTGCCGGCCCGCCGGAGGCGCTTCGGTCGTCTACTCGGTTCCCTTCGACTGGCCATGCAGTGCAGTCATGCCTGAGAGCCCGCCGAGGCCCATCGTTTCAACCGCGCTTGACGGCACGATCACCATCGAACCCTTCTCCTTGATCGCCTCGTACAGCATGTTCATTGCGCGCAAGTGCAGAGCCACTGGCTTGTTCTCGTACTCCGCGCCCGCGTTCACGAAACGATGCGCGATCTCCGTTTCCGCGGTACCGAGAATGATGCGCGCCTGACGCTCCCGTTCGGCCTGCGCCTGGCGACTCATCGCATCCTCCAGTGCCTGCGGAATCTTCACGTCACGGATCTCTACCGAATGCACCGTGATTCCCCATGCATTCGTCTTCTCATCGAGAATCGTGCGTAATTCCGTGCCGAGACGCTCGCGTTCCGTGATCATCGACGCCAGCTCCGCGCGGCCGATCGCCTCGCGCAACGCCGTTTGTGCGGACAGCGCGATGGCCGCGAAGTAATCCGAAACTTCCAGCACCGACTTCTGCGCGTCCCACACCGTCCAGAACACGATCGCATCGACATCGACCGGAACCGTGTCGCGAGTCAGTGCCGACTCCGCGGTGACATCCGTGACGCGCATGCGTTGATCGATGAGATGCGAGATCTCGTCGACGATCGGGATGATGAAAAACAATCCCGGACCTTTGAGACCCTGCATCTTGCCGAAGCGCAGCACCACTGCTTTTTCCCACTGATTCGCGACCTTGATTCCGAACAGTGCGAGAAATGCGAACGCCCACAGCGAGAATCCGATCAGCGGCTGTTGTTCCGCTTTCGCGAGAAAAATCAAACCGGCGACGAACAGAATGATGAATGCCGCGAGGCTGACGCCATTCATGTAGCGGCGTGCGCCGCCGCGGCGTTCGTGTCTCGCGTGCACCGTATCGTTCTTCACCGGCGACTCCGCCTCCTCGGCCTGACGACGCTCGCGTGCTTTCTTTGCTGCCACCACGGGGACGATCATGCTTCCCTCCTGCGGGACTTCTCTGCCCGCTCCGCGAGCGCCTCGACGAGATCCTCGAGCGGAATCCCGAGCGCTTCGCCATTTGCAATCAGTCGATCCAGCAGATCGTGCATCGCCTTCTTCTTCTCGCGCGTTTTCGCACCGGCACGAGTGGCCACGAAGGTGCCTGTGCCTTGTTGCGTCTGCACGATTCCGCGGATCTCCATCTCGCGATAGGCCTTGGCCACGGTGTTGAGATTCACCGCAAGGTCGACCGCGAGCTGACGAACCGTCGGAAGTTGCGTTCCCGGTTTGAGCCTGCCGTCCGCAACCGCCAGGAGCACCTGATCGATGATCTGCCGGTAGAACGGCACGCCCGACGAAGCATCGAGCCTGAAGAATTGTGCCGTTGTCATAGTTGACTAGTACAATGGGCCGGCACGAGAGATTTGTCAAGGGGGGAGCGCCGGCGTCATCGTCGGCTGGACCGGCGGCGTCATCGCCACCGTTGGTTCGAAGCGGGAGACGGCGGCGACGTCGTCGCCGAACCACCCGGCGTGCTACCTTTCGTCTTCCGCTTTCTCCGTCCCCTTGATCACCGGCCGCTCCACCTCGTGCATTCCGGAGCCGTACGTGCCGCCGCCGCTCGTGCCGAACACGCCACCCTGCCCTTCGTTCACGCCGTAGCGGCCGGGGCCGGTGTGTGCGGCTTCGTCGTAGCCCGCGTTCGTGGGGTCGTCCTTCTCGTGCGGAGGCGTTGCGCCTTCCACGGTGTAGTCGATGTCGTCGTCATTTCTGCGAGTCGCCATAATGCAACTCGTCAGTGCAAACGACACTCCCGGTTGACCAGCATCTCGAATCCCTCGTCGAGCTCGTGCGTGCGGAGAAGCGCGCGGTCATCATCGCGCCGCCCGGCGCGGGCAAGACGACGCGCATTCCGCCTGCCCTCACCGCGCTCGGCCGCACGATCGTGTTGCAGCCGCGACGCGTCGCCGCGCGTGCGCTCGCGCGTCGCATCGCGGACGAACGCAACTGGACATTAGGCGAAGAAGTCGGCTGGCAGATTCGCTTCGAGCGTCGCTTCACCGCGAAAACGAAACTGCTCGTTGCGACGGAAGGCATCCTCACCGCGCGACTGCAAGCCGATCCGCTGCTCAGTGACTTCGACGTCGTCGTGCTCGACGAATTTCACGAGCGCAGCATTCACGCCGATCTCGCACTCGCGCTCGTGAAGCAGGCCGCCGAGACACGCGACGATCTCGCCGTCGTGGTCATGTCCGCCACGATGGATCCCGCACCCGTCTCACAATTCCTCGGCAACGCGAAAGTCCTCACCATCGACGCGCGCACGTATCCGATCGAAACACGCTACCTGCCGAATGCTTCGGTCACCGAAGCAATTCGCGAGGTTGCGCGCGACGCGAAAGGCCACATCCTCTGCTTCCTGCCGGGCGCACGCGAGATCGAGCGCACGCGCGTCGAACTGGCAATGACGAACGTCTTCCCGCTGCACGGCGCACTCGACGTCGATGCGCAGGAACGCGCGCTCGCACCATCGCGTGAACGCAAAATCATCCTCGCGACGAACGTCGCCGAGACCTCGCTCACCGTCGAAGGCGTCACCGACGTCATCGATTCGGGATTGCAGAAAGTGCTGCGCTTCGACGCGAACACGGCGGTCGATCATCTCGTGCTCGAACAAATCTCACGCGACTCCGCCGATCAGCGTGCAGGCCGTGCGGGTCGCACCGGGCCTGGTCGCGCGACGCGCTTGTGGGACGAGCGCATGATCCTTCGCGCGCAACGCGAGTCCGAAGTGCGGCGAGTCGATCTTGCGTCGGCGGCGCTCGACATCTTCGCGTGGGGCGGCGACCCGCGCACGTTCGAATGGTACGAACGTCCGCCCGAGCATCGCATCGACAGCGCGGTCGAATTGCTGCGACGACTCGGCGCGATTGAAGGTCGCAGACTCACCGCGTCAGGCGAAAAACTGCGCGCGATGCCGTTGCATCCGCGACTCGCGCGCGTGCTCGTCGATGGCGGCGAGAGCGCATTGCGCGTCGTGGCGCTGCTATCGGAAGACGTACGCAACATCGGTAGTGGAGATGCGATCGCGCTCGCCGATTCGCCGCGACTCGACTACGCCGCTCGCGAGCTCTCACGATTCGCGAACGGCCGCGGCGACGTGCGCAAAGCGTTGCTCGCCGGCTATCCCGATCGTGTGGCCATGCGACGCGAGCCCGGTTCGCTGCGCCTGCTCCTCAGCAGCGGGACCGGCGCCGCGCTCGTGAAAGAAAGCGGCATGCACAGCGGCGACTTTCTCGTCGCGCTCGACGTCAGCGGCGGACAGGAATCGCTCGTGCGCATCGCGAGCGTCATCGAAAAAGAATGGCTCACGCCGACGCACGAAGACGTCGTGCACACGATTCGTGATGACGGATAAGTGCGCGCGACGAAACGCGTCTGGTACGACGCGATTCTGCTGCGCGAGATCAACGTGCCGGTCGATCCGCTCGAAGCGCATCGATTGCAGGAAGAGCATGCGCGCAACAACATCGATCCCGAGGTCGCGCGGCGACTCGCGTTTGCGGGACTCGAGTTTGGCGCGGATACGCGAAGGCTCGAACAACTCGCACCCGCGCGCATCGAACTGCCGAGCGGACGCACGGCGAAGCTCGAGTATCAGGACGATGGCTCGGTCGTGGCCTCGGTGAAATTGCAGGAGTTGTTCGGACTCGCCGACACACCGAAGATCGGACCCCGACAAGTGCCGGTCACGTTCGCGCTGCTCTCCCCCGCGGGACGCCCCGTGCAGGTCACGCGCGATCTGCGCAGTTTCTGGAACGGCGCGTATCAGGAGGTGCGCAAAGAACTACGCGCGCGCTACCCGAAACATCCGTGGCCCGAAGATCCGTGGACTGCAAAGGCGACGCACCGGACATCTCGGAAAGGTTCGCGCTGAATGTGGAGCGGCGGGGGGGGGGGGCGC
>JBQCJC010000065.1:0-2279 GCA_051953135.1 Thermoanaerobaculia bacterium
TTGGGGTGGGGGGGGCGATCAGCCCCCGGTTTTGTCGGGGGGGCTGACTGCCCGCCGCTCCACCTATGACTGTCTGGAATGACGAGCACTTCACACAACGGCTCGCGCACGCGAACTGGATGGCGAACACCGCCGTCCTCATGTATCTCAACGAACGCGCCACCGGCGATCCCGCGCGCGACTGGCTTTCGAATTGGGCGCATCGCTGGTTCGTCGGCGATGCGCTTCGCGTTCTCGTTCTCGGATGCGGTGAAGGCTGGCTCGAACGCGCGGTCGCGCAATGGCCGTACGTCGCACGCATCGACGCCGTCGATTTCGCGGAGCACGCGATCGCACGTGCGCGTGAGCTCGCGAGAGACATCCCGAAGATTCACTACGGCGTCGTCGATCTCAATCACGACGTGCTCGAGCCGAACACGTACGACGTGATCGTCGCGCACTCCGTGCTGCACCACGTCGAGAACCTCGAGCACGCATACGCACAGCTCGAGCGCGCGATGAAACCGAACGCGGCGCTGATCATCAATGAATACGTCGGCCCGGATCGCGTCCAGTACAGCGATGACGTGCTGTCGATCATCAACGCGTTACTTCGTTGTCTGCCGCAACGATTGCGCGGACAGTACGAAGCACGCACGCGACCGACGATCGAAGAGATGATCGCGAACGATCCCACCGAAGCCGTGCGTGCTTCGGAGCTCGTCGCATTCACGCACCGCTTCTTCAACGTCCGCGAATCCCGCAACCTCGGCGGCACGATCCTCCAGCACCTGCTCTACGACATCGCCGAAAACTTCCGTTTCGACAACGCCTACGAACGCTCGCTGCTCGACATCCTCTGCACCATCGAAGGCTGGCTCGTCGACAGCGGCAGAATCCCCAGCGATTTCGTGCTCATGGCCGCGACGAAGAAAGACGTGAACGTCAAGCGAGCGCAGCGAAGCTTGCCCCCGCGTGCCGAAGGCGCGAACGACATCGAACCCGATCCATTGTCGAAGGCAAAGCGGAGCGCCGGCGTCATCGCCGGCTGGCCCGGCGGCGTCCCCGCCGCCGTCAAATGGCGGCTGGTACGACTCGCGTGGCTCTCGCAACAACCGAAGCGCTCCAATCTCTTCGAAGAGAAAGCGCGCCACACTTGGTTTCGCAATTTTCGATTACCGAATGACGAAGCCGTGCGTTGCTTGATCGACACCGCTTTCGAATTCGCAAGATAAACTCGCCACCGCTTGCGAACCTCACCCTTCCTCGACCGCATCCTCGCGGCCTTCTTCTGGTCCGCCGCGTTCGCACTCGCCACCGGCATCTTCCTCTCCACCACCCTCCTTCTCGGCAACCTCCCGCCCACCGCGCCCGTTGCCATCGGCCTCGTCACGATCCTTCGCTACTCCAAATTAGCGGACTACCTCAGCGCCGCGCTTTTTTTCACACTCGTCCCCGTCCTCACGATTTTTCTCCATCGCCTCTTCGCCAAAGCGAAGCTGCGCGGCGCCGCGGAGAAGTTTCTCTTCACCATCCCGCTGCTGCTCCCGCCGATCTTCTTCGCCACCACCGGCAAAATCGGCTGGATTCTTTTTCTCCCGATCGCGCTCGCGCTCGCGGGACCGCGCCTGCTGCGCATCTACCGCACACGCGCGTGGATTCGCATGCTCTTTCGCGCCGAACTCGCGCCGTATCACGCGCTGCTGTTTTGCGAAGCCGTGAGCTGGCTCTTCTTCCGCTACATCGTCACCGGCCGCCGCATCGCGCACATCCCGACGCTCTTTCTCGAAGTCGTATTCGTCGCGATGTTCCTCGCGATCTTCTGGTCCGCGGCGATGCTCATCGCGCGCATCGCGCAACTCGGATTCGGCGACGATCTCGAGCACGCGTTTCGCCGCATCATCCTCGCCGCGCTCCCACTCATCGCGTTGCCATTCGTCGCCGCCGCGTGGGTACCGTTTCCGTATCCGCGCATCGCGACGATCGTCACGATCGCGATCATCGCCATTCTCGCGACGCGCATCCGCAACACACTCGCACCGCAGAACGCATGGAAACTCGCGGCGTACGCGATCTTTCCGCTGCTGATCTATCTCTTCTCGTACGTCAGCACCGCGGAGCTTTCGCAGTGGATCGATCTTTTCCACCGCGGTGAATCGATCGGTCCGGCGAGCGATTACCTGCGCGGCAAAGTTCCGTTCCGCGACGTCTTCGTGCTGCACGGCATGATGGAAGACGGCGTGCTCGACGCGTGGCTCATGGAGCTGTTCGGCCGCTCGCTCGATGTCGCGATCTGGCGC
>JBQCJC010000066.1:0-8796 GCA_051953135.1 Thermoanaerobaculia bacterium
CGGATGTTGCGACGCCAAGGTTGAAGGAGACCTGATCGGGCTTCATGTCGACGGTCGCGTTGCCGCTGACGATAACGATGTCCTGCCCGATGCCCGTGACCGGCTCCTCGGTCATCGGCGGCGGTGGCGGCGGCGGCGCGCTGATGCCTTGCGCGAAGGCATGAAACGAAATCGCAAGCAGAACGACGGCGAAGACGGAAGAGCGCATGTGACGATGATCGCACGCGCGCGAACGTCCTTCGCGTTCTTACGCCAGCGCATCGTCGCGTCGATACACGTGGCGCTCGTCGCCGCGCTCGACGATCAGCATCGTCGGCGACGCGAATCGGAATCGTGATTCGTTTGGCGCATCGCGCTCGTTCGTCACGATGAGCAACTCGCCTTCGACGCGCCACGACATCGCGAACGTCTGCGTGCCCTGTTCCATGCGCAGTTCGTAGGTGAGCGCGCCATCGTCCGTAAACGTGATGGCGATCTGCGCGGGCGCGGGATCGGGACGAATCTGGCGCCAGGTGCCGAGGAGACGAGCGTCCTGCATCAGGAAAACGATATCGCCACACGTATACTTCGCCGCGATTCAGTAACTTATAGGAGTCACTTTTGACAGCAGACGATCTCACTTCTTCGCGCGGCCTCTCACTCCTCGGCATGGCCCGCCGCGCCGCACAAACGCTCCGCACCAGCGAATGGAGCGTGCGCGAAGCGGCGATGCTCGAAGGCGCCGTCGTCGATCTCGTGGCCATGCGCCGCTGGGAGCAAAAAGCAATCAGCGCGGATGTGCGACTGCTCATTCACTGCGATGCGGGACAGGATCGCGTGCTCGCGTCATCGACCGAGTCCGTCGCGGAATCACTGCCGGCCTTCTGCTTCGTCGAGCGTTTCGGCGACGACACGCTCGGCTCACGCGCGCGCATCGCACCACCACCGCTGCGTGCGAAGGGTTCGCTGTTTCATGCGGATGATCCGACGGCGATCGAGCTCGCATTCGTTGCAGTGGATGCGATGTGGCGCGCTCTTGGCGAGCATGAAACGGAAGTCGCGGCGGACGATCTGGCCGATCCCACTGAATCGAATCCGCACGTCACGCTCATTCACTCGATCGTGCTGACCGACGCGCCGATTCAAGTCCTCGGCGACAACGATCGCACGCGCACGCAATCCGCGGTGCGTTTGATTCGCACGACCGCCGCGAGTGGCGAGCGCACGTGGATCGATGTGGTGAACGCGGACGGATTCGAGTCGTACATCGAGTCGATCACGAGGTACTACGCGGGTGCGATGAAGAAGCGACGCTTCGCCTGATCACGCGAGGGCGATCGCGTCGTGCCATTGCAGCGGCGCGATGAGATCCGGCGGCGCGAGCTCGATGTGCAGCACGCGCCGATGCGCGGATTCGATTGCCGCGGGCGATGCGTGGAGCAACAGTGGACGCATGAGCAATATCGCGCCCTGCGGTACCGCGAGCTCGACGTAGTGCTGCGCGTCGATGTCTGTGAGTTTGCCGAGGCGATGCGAGCCGGGGATCACGCGTAACGGACCATTCGCTGAGCCACAATCATCGAGATGAATCCGCGCCGCAAGCATCTGCTCGAGCACCGCGGCCGGCGCATCGACATGCGGAATCCCATCCTTGATCGACCACGGTCCATACCCATCGAGCTCCATTCGCTCGCGCACCGCAATCGCACGATCCTGATGCCACTGCACGCGCCAATTCGACGCCGGCGTCTTGTCGAACAACGTTGCCTTCACCGCGACGAGCGGCTTGTCGACATGCTCATAAATCGCCCGCGCAAACTCCTGCGACCGCACGATGCGCTCCACCGTCCTCGCGTTCATCAGCCCGCGCACACCGCCTCGCTGTGCATCGACCGCGGGAAGCTCGTCGATGATCTTCGCGCACGCCGAGGCGGTGAGGACGAGATCCGCGAGAACGTAGCCATCGCGATGGAAACGGGTCATGGGAGCGATTCTCGCCCATCTGTAGCAGTGCCGGCTGGAAGCCGGCGGTCCGGCCGGCTTGGAAGCCGGCGCTCCGAACGGCGCTCGCGACGTCACCTCAATAAATCCAATACCCCGCGCAATGGGATGCGCACCCAATCCGGACGGTTATTCAGTTCGTACGTAATTTCGTAGAGCGCTTTTTCATAGAGATACGTGTTCAGCAGGATTTCGATTTGCTGCGTTGTTTTCGGCAAGTGGTTGCCGCTGGCGCTTTCCGCGAGGTAGGCGCGGAGGTAGGCGGCGCTGACCCAGCGGTGCCAGAACTGCGCTCCGGTCTCTAATCGCTCTAAATCCTCGGGGCGTACATAAGAGCCGGGGGCGGTGCCGAAGAGAACGGCGTAGGGGGCATAGTGGAAACTGCGCAGCATTCCGGCTACGTCGCGTAGTGCGCTGCGTTTGATACGGCGTTCGCTCAATGGCCGCGCGGGCTCGCCTTCGAAATCGATGATGACGAAATCGTTGCCGGTATAGAGAACCTGGCCGAGGTGGTAATCACCGTGGATGCGGATTCGCTGTGCATCGATCTTTCCATTGAGCACAGTACGAATCGCCTGATGCAGATCCTGTTCGCGATCGAGCAGCTCCTGAAATTCGGGACGCTCTTTCACACGCCGACGCAAAACCTGCAGCGTTTGCACGATCTGCGTGCGCATGTACTGATAAATCGAGCGCTGATAGTGCGGTGTGAACGGTTCCGGCGCGAACGCTTTCTCATCGTCACGCGAGGCTAATGCAAGGTGTAATTGCGCGGTGCGACGCCCGAGAAGCTCGGCGTCGGATAAATACCCGCCGAGGATTTCGCGCCCGGCGTCGGGGATTGCTTTTTGTGCGAGCGCAAACACGCTTTCGCCAGGAATTAGTTTCGCCACGCGCTCGGCTGCCGCGGGATCGCTGAGCAGCGAATCGAAATAGCGGCCAATCGAATCGAGGGTATACGACCAGGCATCGCCCGAGTTCGGCGTAAATCCCTGCATAATCCCGACGCTCGTTGCTGCGCCAGTGCGCTCGTCGCGATATTCGAGCGAGCCCGCCACGCGCGGCACGTTCGCAAACGACGTCTCTTCATTGATGAAGCGCGTCATCTCGAAATCGGTATTAATGCCCGGTTCGAGGCGGCGGAAGAGTTTCAGGAACAGGCGCTGTCCGTAAGTGATCGCGGTATTCGATTGCTCGACACCGAGCACGTGCGTTTCGAGTTTTTCGTCACCGCGCAATTCCTTGAACGATCGCGTCGATGCGCCTGCGATCGCGCCGCGAGTCCCTTTCAAGTGTTTCTTGCGCGCGATCGCATCGAGCAGTGCGTTCGCGAACCATTCCTCCTGTATCGGCTCGTACAGGATTGCGCCGTCACGCAGGCGCGCAACCACCGGCAAATTACGGCCCTGATCCTGCTCACGACGTACATTCGCAACGGCGAGCGGCAATTGATACGACTGCGGCTCCCCTTCCGTGAATTCGACGTCGAGAATCATGATTCGCGCGTCCTGCGGTAATTCGACGGCGTCGCGAATATTGACCGACGTCACAATGCGCGCCTTGCCGCCAAACCAGCGTCGGGTCGGTAAGTAATCGGCCAGTGCGCGCACGAGCGCGTCGTGATTTCGCGGCGCGAGCACTTCGTCCCATATGCGCGCGGCAATCAGCGGTGCATCCTTCGTTTTGATCTCCGCCGCGACTTCGCGTTTTAATTCGAACCAATAGAACGAGAACGGACTGAGATTCAGGAAATACGGGCGATCGCCGATCTGCGGGAATCGCGTACCGCCGGATAATTCGATCGGCACCATGCCGCTGAATTGCGAGAGATCGAGCTCAAACGCCTGTACGAGTCGCGACAAATTCGCCACGACGAGAATTGTCTCGTCTTCATAGCGCCGCACGTACGCGAGAACTTTTCGATTCTCACTGTACAGAAACTCCATCGTGCCGCGGCCAAATGCGCGATACCGCTTGCGCATCGCAATGAGGCGCTTCATCCACCACAACAATGAATATTGATTCGACTGCTGTGCTTCGACGTTGACCTGTTCGTAGTGGTACTGCGGATCAATGATCAGCGGCAGAAATAATTGCTGCGGATTACAATGCGAAAATCCGGCATTGCGATCGGCGCTCCACTGCATGGGCGTGCGAACGCCGTTGCGATCGCCGAGATAAATGTTATCGCCCATACCGATCTCATCGCCGTAATAAACGATCGGCGTTCCGGGGAACGAGAACAATAAGCCGTTCATCAAATGAATGCGGCCTCTGTGGTTTTCCAACAGCGGCGCGAGACGACGTCGTATGCCGAGGTTAATGCGCGCCTTTTCGTCTTTGGCGTAGGTGCGCCACATGTAATCGCGATCTTCGTCCGTCACCATTTCGAGCGTGAGCTCGTCGTGATTTCGAAGAAACATCGCCCACTGACAATTCTCCGGGATGGGCGGCGTCTGGCTCATGATGTCGGTAATCGGAAATCGATCCTCCATCGCCAGCGACATGTACATACGCGGCATGACCGGAAAATGAAACGCCATGTGGCATTCATCGCCGTCGCCGAAATACGGTAACGAATCTTCCGGCCATTGATTCGCCTCCGCGAGCAGCATGCGACCGGGATACTTCTCATCCATGTGCTTGCGGATGGTTTTCAGATAATCGTGCGTTTCCGGCAGGTTTTCGCACGTCGTGCCTTCACGCTCGTACAGATACGGGATCGCGTCCAGACGAAATGCGTCGACGCCGAGATCCATCCAAAATTCGAGCGCTTTGATGAGCGCATCGTGGACCGCGGGATTGTCGAAATTCAAATCTGGCTGATGCGAAAAGAAGCGGTGCCAGTAATAAGCCTTCGCAACCGGATCCCACGACCAGTTCGATGATTCGAAATCCTTGAAGATGATGCGAGCGTCGCGATACTTGTCAGGCGTATCGCTCCACACATAGAAATCGCGCCACGGACTGCCTGGCTTTGCACGGCGCGATTTCTGGAACCACGGATGCTGGTCGCTGGTGTGATTGATGACCAGCTCGGTAATGACGCGAATTCCGCGACGGTGCGCTTCCTTGAGGAATGCCTTGAAATCCGCGAGCGTGCCGTAGCTCGGGTTGACGGCCGTGTAATTGGCGATGTCGTATCCGTCATCGCGCAATGGCGAGGGATAGAACGGAAGCAACCAGAGAATGTTGACGCCGAGGTCCTGCAGGTAATCGAGCTTGCGGGCGAGACCCTGAAAATCGCCAATCCCATCGTCGTTACTATCGTAAAAAGCACGAACGTGGGTTTGATAGATGATCCCGTCTTTGTACCAAAGATCGTCGCTCATAATTCGGTAGTCGGTTGTCGGTAGTCGGTTGTCGGGACAACCGTTCTACAGGAAATATTCGAAATCTCGTTCGGTGCGCACTTTTCGGCGAATTCTAAAGATATGCGCAGGAACTACGTTGGGATCGAGCTTAATGAAGTTTCGTGGGCCATGCCACGAGTGTCGTGCGCCGCTCAGCAGGTCGTGAACCTGATAATTGCGTAACGGATCGAGGCTCAGTGCGTCGAGATCCAATTCGATCCATGCCGAGTGCGCATTGTGGGGATCGAGATTCACGACGGTCACGATGACGTTGTCGCCGGAGGATTTGCTGTAGCAGAGCACCTGATCGTTATCGGTCTCATGGAATCTCAGCGTTGCGTTTTGTTGCAATGCCGGATTTTCGCGACGAATGCGATTCACCAGCACGATCAATTCCGTCAGATCGTCTTCGGTTTGTGGCCAGTGGCGAATTTGATACTTCTCGGAATCGAGATACTCCTCGCTGCCGTGCTTTATGGCGGAACCGATGTAGCGCTCGAACGGCGGACCATAAATCCCGTAACTCGAAGCCAGCGTGGCCGCGAGAATCAATCGCATTGCGAACGCACCGCGTCCGCCGTATTGCAGAAACTCCGTAAGAATATCGGGCGTATTCGGCCACACGTTCGGCCGGAAGAAATCACTGACTGGCGGTTTGGATAATTCCTCGAAATATTCAGTCAGTTCCTGTTTCGTATGGCGCCACGCGAGATACGTGTACGACTGAGTAAATCCCGCTTTCGCCAGGCGGTACATGATTTTCGGTCGCGTAAACGCTTCGGCGAGAAAAATCAGATCCGGCCATTCGCGTTTCAGATCTCGAATGCACCATTCCCAGAATGGCAGCGGTTTCGTATGCGGATTATCGACGCGAAACACGCGCACGCCTTTACCGATCCAGAATGCGAAAACGTCGCGTAATTCGTCCCACAGTGGCTCCCATTCCTCGCTTTCAAAATGGAATGGGTAGATATCCTGATACTTCTTCGGCGGGTTTTCGGCGTATTGAATCGTCCCATCCGGACGCATCAGAAACCACGCCGGATGTTCCTTTACATACGGATGATCGGGCGAGGCTTGAAACGCGATATCCATCGCGAGCTCAATGCCTTGTTCTTTCGCCTTGCTCACAAGTCGTGTGAAATCATCGATCGTTCCCAGTTGCGGATGCGTCGCCTTATGGCCGCCCTCGGAACTGCCAATCGCCCACGGACTCCCAACATCCGCCGGCTCCGCATTGACGGTGTTGTTTTTCCCTTTGCGGAACTTGATTCCGATCGGATGAATCGGCGGCAAATACAGAACGTCGAATCCCATGCGCACAATGCGCGGTAACTGGCGCTCGACGTCCGCAAACGTTCCGTGTCGTCCTTCCTGTGAAGCTGTCGATCGCGGGAACAGCTCATACCACGTGCTGTACGCCGCTTTCGGCCGATCGACTTCGATCTTTAATTCGAGCGGATAGCGCGTCAGGAACTTGCGCTCCGCATTGCGCCACATGAGCGCGAGGAGATCCTCGCTCTGCAGGTCGTCAATGATGTCGTTGATCGCGTCGTTGCTCTTCAGCGACGCGAGATACGGCTCGAATTTGCGCTGATCTCGCGAGCTTGCGCGCGACGCGGCAGACTGGATGTACTGCAAGCCGATCTGCAATTGCACGCGCAGTTCATCGTCTGCTGCACCGCCGTCGACGCGCTTCTTCAGATCGCGATGCCAGGTGAGGAAATGATCGATCCACGCTTCGATGGTGAAGACGTGAAAGCCGAGTTCTTCGACCGGGAACTCGGCGCGCCAGCGATCATTGACCAGCGCACGCATTCGCACGTCCCGCCAGTCCGTTTCGCTTTCATGGCGATGTCGCACGACCGCGGAAATCAGGTCATGCCCATCCGCAAAAATATCCGCCTCGGCGATCACAACATCGCCGGCGACTCGCTTTGCGGGGAACGCACCTCCATCCACCTGGGGAGATGCGGCTTCGATGATGACGCGGCTTCTTCCGTTCAGCTTCTCTCGTACCACTAGGGCCGGTGGTGCGAGACACGTGCCCTCTGCAGCGATTCCGCGACCGTTCGCGGATCATGCAGCGCGTTCAGCAGCGCGAGATCGCCGCGCGCGGCGAGAACATCGGGATCGCCGGGCATCACGCGCGGCCGGTTGTCGATCGGGTTGATGTACAGCAATGCCGTGACGAGCACGACCGGAATCGCGAGGCGGCGACGCTGCAACACGGTCGCGAAGCCGATGCCGCCGAGGATCGACATCGGCACGAGCAGAACATTGCGCTGGCGTGCGCTCACGACGAACACCGTCAACGCGATCATCAACACGATCGCGAGCACCGCGAACAGATTCACATCGCGACGACAAATCATCGCCACGATCGCGAGTGCGAACGCGAGTCCGAATGGAATCGCAAGAATGCGTGGAAGCCGCGCATTCGTTTCGCGCGCGCCGCGCTGATCGAAGATGTCGTCGTTGTGAATCGTGAGCAGCGCTTTCGTCGCGAAGCGTTCGAGCGCGACGAGCGGATACGCGCGGATGCCGTTGATCGCCTTCTCCGTCCAGTTGATGTTCACGCCGCGGTAGAGGTCATCGCGCGGATCCGCGTCGCCCATCCATCGCGGCGGCGTGGGACCGGCGCCGGTCGCGAGGATGTTGTTGCCTTCGTAAAACTGCACGCTCGAGTGCTTCGCGGTTTTCGGCGTGAACGCGAGTACGAGCACGATCGGAACGATTGCAGCGAGCATCGCAACGCGGCGATGGAAGATCGCGACGACGAACAACATCAGATAGCCGTACGGATGCGTCACCGCATTGAGGCCGAGGAGCAGCGCGGCGATGAGTGGAGACCGCGGCAGAATCGCGAGGGCAGCGGTGACGAGAAGAAAGATCAGCGCTTTCGGATCGAGTTGCATCGCGATGACCCACGCGGCGCGATTGCCGAAAATCAGAATCGCGGTCGCGATTGCGGCGGGCCAGCCAGCGTAACGTTTCGCGACGATCGCGCAGAGCGCCGCGCTCGCGATGAGCATCGCGAGTTGCATCGCGGTAATTGCGGTCTCGGAAAAACCAGGCGCGCGCAAACCGACGATCAGCCAGAGATACACCGGGCTGACGTCCGCAACATTCGGATGCGCGTGCTGAAGAATTTGATCGGCGAGCGTGACGTACTGCGAGGTCAAGAACGCTCCAGCAGCTTGCGCGCGAACGGCCGCGCGACGAAGGCGAGCACACTCGCGGCAGGACGATGCGGAATGGCGACGAGACGCAGGATCTGTTCGCCAGCAAGGTAGGTGGCGACGAACATCGAGAGCAGCGCCGAAAGACGAAACGGCGAGTACACGAGCACGCTCAACTCGTACATCGCGCCGAAGAGCGAGCCGAGAAGAATCGTCCAGGTGATGACGTACGCGTGCTCGCGATGATCGTAGCCGTACGTGTCGGCAAGCCATCGCTGCTC
>JBQCJC010000067.1:0-4958 GCA_051953135.1 Thermoanaerobaculia bacterium
GTTCCGTTGCTGTGCTTCCATGCAACGTCCTCGTCGCCATCCGCATCGAAATCGCCGGCAGCGAGATCCTGTACCTGTTGCTGATCCAGGAGCGTCTGCGCCGGGATCCACTGGCCGGCGGGCTGACCGAACAACACCGCCATGCCGCCGATTGGTTTTTTGTTGACGTCCCAACTGCCGACCACAGCATCGGGATACGCGTCGCCGTTGAGATTCGCGACCATCATCGTGCGCGGCTGCGGCCCGGCGGGTGTCACACGAAGATTGCCAAAATCCGGCGCGAATGCGCCGCGCATCGACAGCGTAAAAACCACAGCGGCGGCCATCAGGCCGCCGCGAACCAGGGACTTGATCGAAATCATGATCACTTCTTCCAGCGCAGAACCGGTTGCCGCGCTGCGCGCGCTTCATCGAGTCTGCGCACGGGCGTGGTGTGGGGGGCACTGCGCACGAGCTCCGGGCGCTCTTCCACTTCGCGGGCGATGGCGATCATGGCATCGCAGAATGCGTCGAGCTCTTCCTTCGGCTCGCTTTCCGTCGGCTCGATCATGAGCGCGCCGGAGACGATCAGCGGGAAGTAGATCGTCGGCGGGTGGAAGCCGTAATCCATCAGGCGCTTCGCGATATCGAGCGTGTGCACGTCGTTCGGCGTCTGGTTCTTGTCCGAGAAGACGACTTCGTGCAGAGACGGCGCGTCGTATGGCAGGTGGTAGAACTTTTTGAGGCGTGCGCGAATGTAATTCGCGTTCAGCACCGCGAGCTGCGCCACGCGGCGAAGACCTGTCGGACCCATCGCGCGCATGTACGACAGCGCGCGCACGAGCACGTTGAAGTTGCCATGGAACGCGCGCATGCGGCCGATTGTGTCGGGGTGATTGAACTCGAGATAGAACGTGCCGTCTTCGCGGCGCTCGACCGTCGGCGTCGGGACATACGGCATCAGTCGCTCGCTCACACCGACCGGACCCGCACCCGGACCACCACCGCCGTGCGGCGTCGAGAAGGTCTTGTGCAGATTCGAGTGAATGACGTCGATGCCCATGTCACCGGGCCGCGCAATGCCGACGAACGAGTTGAGATTCGCGCCGTCGCAGTAGAGATACGCACCCTTCGCGTGAAGGATGTCCGCCATCGCTTTGATCTCGGACTCGAACACGCCCAGCGTGTTCGGAACCGTGATCATGAGCGCGGCCACGTCTTCGCTCATCGCGGCTTCGAGCGTCGATAAATCGACCGTCCCGCGATTGTTCGATTTCAGTTCCTTGATCTGATAACCCGCAAACGCAGCCGACGCGGGGTTCGTGCCGTGCGCGGAATCAGGGATCAGGATGTACTTGCGCGCGTTGCCGGTCTTCGACAGCGCTTTGTGCACCATCAGAATGCCGGTGAGCTCGCCGTGCGCGCCGGCGACCGGCTGCAACGTGACGCGCGGCAATCCGAAGATTTCCTTCAGCGTCTGCTCGAGCGCCCACAGCAACTCGAGATTGCCCTGCACCTGATGCTCGGGCTGCAGCGGATGTGAGAACGCAAAGCCCGGCGTACGCGCGAGCTCTTCGTTGATGCGCGGGTTGTGCTTCATCGTGCACGAGCCGAGCGGATAGAGGCCGGTGTCGATGGAGAGATTGAGTTTCGAGAGTCGCGTGAAATGACGAATGACGTCGACTTCCGAGACTTCGACTTCATCTTCGATCGCATCTCGGCGCAGCGCCGAAGTAATCAGCGAATCGAGCGACTCTTCCGGCACATCGAGCGCGGGCAACTGATAGCCGCGGCGACCCGGTTTCGAGCGCTCGAAGATCAGCGACTCGGTACCGAATCCCGACTTCTGCTGCGCGATGTTCGTTTCGGATGGATCGACGATTGCGGTCATCTGCTCTCCCGGGAAATGGCGGCGCTGAGCGTCCCAGCGAACTGATCGAGCTGTTCGCGTGTGTGCAACTCGGTGACGGCGACGAGGAAGTCGTGGTCATGGCCGCTCGCGAACGTGTCGAACTGCGCGAGCGGAATGCCGCCGAGAATCTTCGCGTGCTCGAGATCGCCGAGGATCTCGTGTGCCGCGAACGGCGTGCGCACGACGAACTCGTTGTACACGGGGCCGTCGAACGGCAGCTCGACACCGTGAATGCTCTGCAGTTTCTTTGTGAGATACGCGGTCTTCTGCGCGCACTGCGTCGCGACTTCGCGCAAACCCTCTTTGCCGAGGAGCGAGAGGTACATGTTCGCGGCGAGCGCGATGAGCGCCTGATTCGTGCAGATGTTCGACGTCGCTTTGCCGCGGCGAATGTGCTGTTCGCGCGTCGCGAGCGTCAGCACGTACGCGCGCTTGCCATCGACGTCGATCGTCTCGCCGACGAGGCGTCCCGGCATGTGACGCTTGAGCGCATCGCGCACGACCATGAAGCCGACGTACGGTCCGCCAAACTGCGTCGGAATGCCCCAAGCCTGGCCTTCGCCGACGCAGATGTCGAAGCCGTGATCGCCCGGTGCCGCGAGCAATCCGAGCGACGTCGCTTCGGCGATGACGCTGATGCGCGTGAGACCTTCGCTCGCGCTGACGACGGCTTCGTAATCTTCGATCACGCCGAGAAAGTTCGGCGATTGCACCGCGATCGCAAATGCATCGGTACTCGCTGCTTTCAATGCATCGAGATCGACGCGGCCATCCGCGGTCCAGCCGACTTCCACGATCTCGATGCCGAGGTTCTGGAGATACGTCCGGACGACTTCGCGGTAATGCGGATGGATGGACTTCGCGAGGATGACTTTCTTCTTGCCCTTCGCGACGCGCTCCGCGAGCAGCACCGCTTCACATAATGCGGTGGAGCCGTCGTAGAGCGACGCGTTCGCGACGTCGAGCTTCGTGAGCAGGCACTGGTGTGTCTGATACTCAAAGATCGACTGCAGCGTCCCCTGCGAAACCTCGGGCTGATAAGGCGTGTACGCCGTGAGGAACTCGGCGCGCGTGAGGAGCTGATCGATCATTGCCGGCTGGTAGTGCGCGTACGCACCGCCGCCGAGGAACGACGTGTAGCCGGTCGTGAAGTTCTTTTCCGCGAGTGCGCGGAACCAGCGGCGCGATTCGATCTCCGACCACGGGCCGGGGATATCGAGCAACGCGTCGAGCTTCACATCGGCGGGAATCGTCTCGAAGAGACTGTCGATCGAGTCGACGCCGATCGTCGCGAGCATCTCGCGAATGTCTTCACCGGCGTTGGGGATGAAGCGATGAGACGAGGAGGGAGCGGTGGGATCAGGGAGACTCATAAATGAATTGAGGATTGAGGATTGAGGATTGAGGATGAGGATTTCGCTTCGTTCATCCTCAATTCTCAATTCTCAATCCTCAATCCGGTTCAATCCTCAATCCCGGCCACGGTCAGTGGCCGGATTCTTTCTCGACGTACTCTTCCTACTCCTCCGCGGACATCAGCTCGTCGACTTCCGTCGGGTCGCTGACTTTCACGCGGATCATCCAGCCGTCGCCGAACGGATCGGTATTGACGAGCGCGGGATTGTCGGCCAGCGCTTCGTTCACTTCGACGACTTCGCCCGAGACGGGCGCAAACAGCTCGGACACGGCTTTGACGGACTCGATGCTTCCGAGCTCGTCGGCGGCTTCGAGCTGACTGCCGACCTGCGGCAATTCGACGAACACCACGTCGCCGAGCTCTTTCTGTGCGTAATCGGTAATGCCGATCGTCGCGACGTCACCTTCGAGATGAACGTACTCGTGGCTTTTCGCGTAACGGTTATCTTCAGGAGTGGCCATGTATTTCTCTCCCCGCGCAGGATTGGCTGCGCACCACTATTTCGCTCGTTTGTAGAAAGGGGTCGGGACGACGCGCGCCCGAGTTTCCTTGCCGCGGATCAGCACCGAGAACTCGGTCCCCGGGGCGGCTTTGTCGAGCGGAAGATAAGCGAGTCCGATCGCTTTTTTCAATGTCGGCGAATGGGTGCCGGATGTGACGACGCCAATCTCGTTTCCACCTTCGACGATCGGATATCCGTGCCGCGCGATCCCGCGATCGATCATCTCGAATCCCACGAGCTTGCGCGCGGGTCCTTCCGATTTCTCTTCCGCGATCACATCGCTGCCCGCGAATGCGCCTTTGTCGAGCTTCACGATCCAGCCGAGATCGGCCTGAATCGGAGTCGTGTCCTGATCGATGTCGTTGCCGTACAACGCCATCTTCGCTTCGAGACGCAGCGTGTCGCGCGCGCCGAGGCCGCATGGCTTTGCGCCCGCGTCGACGAGTTTCTTCATGATGCGCGGCGCGTGTTCCGGCGCGACGTAGATCTCGAAGCCGTCTTCGCCGGTGTAGCCCGTGCGCGAGATGATCGCGGTCTCGCCGTCGATTTTTCCGTGCACGAAACGGTAGTACTTGATGTCCGCGAGATTCACATCCGCGAACGGCTGCAGCGTCTTCTCCGCGTTCGGACCCTGAATCGCGAGCTGCGCGTAATTCGCGCTGACGTTCTGCACGTCGACGTCCATGCCTTCCGCGGATTTCTTCAGCCACTCGTAGTCCTTGTCGGTGTTCGACGCGTTGACGACGAGGAAGAAATCGGTGGGCGTGTTCTGGTAGATGAGGATGTCGTCGACGAAGCCGCCGTTCGGATAGAGCAGACCGGTGTAGTGAATGCGGCCGGTATCGAGCTTCGCGACATCATTCGACGTCGCTTTCTGCAACAGCTCGAGCGCCTGCGATCCTTTGACCGTGATCTCGCCCATGTGCGACACGTCGAAAATGCCGACGTTCGTGCGCACCGCTTCGTGTTCTTCGAGGATGCCGCCAAACTGCACCGGCAGATCCCATCCGCCGAAGTCGACCATCTTTCCGCCGAGCTCGCGATGCAGCGCATTCAGCGGTGTTTTCTTGAGATTTTCGGAGTTCTCCGCCATGGGCGCGCACACTAACACCGGGCTTCGGAATTGAAAATTGAAAATTGAAAATTGA
>JBQCJC010000068.1:0-17707 GCA_051953135.1 Thermoanaerobaculia bacterium
AGCAGCACGAGCCAAGTGATGTCCTGATATCCCGAGGAGAGGAGCGAACCTTCGCTCCATCCGCCGAACTCGCCGGATGTCGCGCGCGTGAGATCGGACTCGCGCGGAATGATGGCGTTGGCGGCGAATGAAAATCGATCCACCTTCCACACTCCCACCCGATCCGCATCCACCACCACTTCGCCATCCACCGCCGCGACTTCGCGTCGCTCGCCATTCGGAGCGATCACCGTCGCGCGCGGCGCGTCGATGCGCACGCGCGCATCGCTGCCGAGAATCACGTTCGCGGCGCGCACACCGGGCGTTTGCGCGCTGCGCCACTCGAGCACGTTCCACCAGAACGCGGGCCACAGCGGCGCGCGCGGCACGTTCGAGATCGTCGGATCGAGTCGCAACCGCAGACGACGTCCATTCGAGACTTGCTCTTCTGCGAGCAGCACATCATTGCCGACCAGCACCAACGGCTCCGCGGGCAATGGCTTCACATCCGGCGGCACGCCCCACACGAGGCCTTCGAACGACAACCCGCGCAACAGCGGATGCGAACGATCGAGCACGTACGGCCCGGTGACCGCGCGAGTTGCTTTCGCCGTGCGCAGCAATACCGACCATCCTTCTTCCGGACCGGCGCCATCCGTCACGACGAGGTCCGGACGGACATCCGTCAGCGACGCACGTCCGGTTGCATGGATTGCCCGCTCGACGTCCTGACGGAGATGCGCACTTGCAATCTTCAGCGACACGCGCACGGGCGCACGATTTTCCGGAAGGAGAACGACACGATCATCGAACGTCGCGTCATCACTGGTGAGCCTCGCTTCGAACGGCGCGCTGCCGACATCGAACTGCAATCGTTTGCGCTCGCCGGGATGCAACGTGAGCAGCATCGCGCGTCCGTTGTTCAACGTGAGCGTGCGGGTCTCATTCGTCTTCGCGTACGACGCCACTTCGAGCAAAACGCGCTCGCGCGTACCGCTGCTGCGCGCTGCGGCCGCGAATCCGACATTCGCGCGCGGCGAGCCGAATGCGCGCCACGCGAGCGAGCCCTTCTCCAGCTTCGTGTCCGGCGCATGATCCGTGACCACGAGCACGAGCGCACTCGGCCCGCCGACCTGCGTTGCGAACCCGATCGCGGCATCGAGATCTGCCGTCGCTGCGCCGCACGTCCAGCCGCGCAGCTTCTCGTCGATCGATGCGCCACCCGCGAGTTGCGGCGTCGCACCCGCAAAAACCACATGCACAGGATTGTGAGCACTACCATTCGCGCTGTCGCGCACGAGCCCGAGCGCTTTCGCACGCGGAGACGCACCGCCACCGGCCAGCATCGACAGCGAGTCATCGAGCACGATCACCAGCGGCCGCGTGCGCGCGAACTTCGGCAGAATCGGTCCCGCGGCCGAGAGCGCGAGCAACGCGATCGCAATCAGCTCGAGCCAGAACGTGAGCGGCAATCGCAAACGCTCGCGCGTGCGTCCGCCCATACTCGCCTGCTGGATCGAGTCCCAAAGCAACAAGCTCGAGACGTCGCGCGTTTTGAATCGACGCTGGTAGAGATAGATCGCGACGAGTGCCGGAATCGCGGCCAGCGCGCCGAGTGCCCAGGCCGACGTGAACAGCGGCGTCATGAGGCTTCGAGAATCTCCGCGGCCGCGAGCTCATCGAACAGCAATCGCCCGACGACGCGCTCCGCAACACCGCGCACGAGAATCGCCTTCGCGTGACGCGCCGCGTCGTCCCACAACGCGCGATGCCGCAGCAGCGCATCGTTGTAACGCGCGGCGGCCGCGGCATCGAACACGATCTCGCGCCACGCGCCGGTCTCGACGTCCACGAGACGAAGTCCGCCATGCAGTTCCGGCGATTCTTCCGACTCCGCGAGCAGTTGCACGATGACGAGCGATGCCGCGTTCTGCGCGAGCGACGAGAGCACGACGCGCGGCTCGCCTTCCCACAACAGATCGCTGATCAGAACTCGAATGCCTTGCGGACGCAGCGCCGACGCGCCACTCGCGAGTGCGGCCGCGGGCGAACCCGCGAAATCGAACGCGACATCGGGCCACTCTGACGCGCGCATCGCGCCACGCGTGGCACCTTTCACGGCCGGCTCGATGCGATCACGTGCGATCGACAGCGAGTATGGAAATCCCGCGTTGAGCGCCGCGGTCGCGAGCAGCGACGCGATCGACCACGCCGCTTCGGCTTTGCGCGTATCTGCGAGCTGCATCGAGCGTGAGCCATCGAGAATCAGATCGACGACCGGACTCACCTCGTCGTGAAACTGCTTCACGATCAGCCGGTCGCTCCGCGCGACGACGTTCCAGTCGACATGACGCAGGTCATCGCCGGGGTGATACTCGCGATGATCGCGAAACTCGAGCGAGCCACCAGCGCGGCGGTTCACACGCGTACCGCCGCTGCTCGTGAGACGTGCGCGCGGCGCAACGAGCGCGTAGCCCGCGCCCATCGCCTCGCCGTTGCGAATCGCCTCGCGCAGGACGCTCATGCCGCGGTGCCTTCCTGCAATTCTTCGAGTGACGCATCGTCATCGCTCGCGCGCAACGGATGAAACGCGCGCCATTGCTCCCGGATGCGTGGCAACGTCAAAGCCAGCACGGGCACGAGCCAGATCAGCAGCGCCGGTAAACGCGCGGGATGCATATCGCCGTCGAGCATCGGAAAGGGATTGAGAATCGTGACGAGGTTGTAGTGCTTCTTCAATTCCGGCGTACCGCTGTAGCCGGCGAGAAACACGAGCGGCGGAATGACCGCGGCGAGCGCGAAGATCACGAGACCGATCGCCCACGTCGCGCGCGACGGAATGCGTAGTAAAAATCGGCGTCGCAACAACATCGCGCTGAGGAGATACGCGAGGAAACACATCGCCGCTTCAATCAGCACGTGCGTGCCGATCACTTTTTGCGAGACGAGTCCCGCGGGTCGCAGTTCAATCACCAGGTGATACGCGACGCACGTGAGCGTGAAGAAGCAGATCGCCCACAACACGCCGCCGGCCGAGCCGCTGTAGAACAGAAACGCGAGCACGCGCTTCAGCGGATTCGCGGGAATCGTGCGCGCGATACGCGGTCCCCAGTGCTCACGCTCACCCACCGCGGAACAAAGCACGAGTGTGATCAGGCCGAGTTGCACCATCGCCCACACGAGCATCGGGCCGGGATCTTTGTAACGAAACGCCGAGTACGCGGCAGCGGCACCCGACAAGGTCCACGTGCACGCGATCATCGTGCGAATCGGAAAGGCGCGATTGGCCGCGGGCGGCGCGATCACCACCGTCGTCGCGACGAGCAGCATCGTGTCGACTGCACCGATTGTGATCATCGAGAGCGTCAGGCCGATCCAGAAGTCGGACGTCAGAAACATCGCCGTCGTCGTGTTGCGAATGATCGTCGCGATCGCCACCGCGAATCCGCTATAGCCGATGATCGTCAAACCGAAGAAGACGACCGCGAGCAGCAGACGAAATGGTTTCGTCGCGGGAATGCAGCCGAGGAAGAGAGCGAAGACGGCGGAGCTGCAGACGACGAAGAACGCGATGAAGCAGACGAAGAGAATCGTTACGACGTCGATGCCGCGCAGCACGTACGAGAAGACGAGGAATGGCAGCGACGCGCAGAACATCAGCGCGGTGAGCGCGATGGTGGTGAAGAGTTTGCCGAGCACGATCGTGCGCGGTTTGATCGTGGTGACGAACAGCAGATCGACGTTCGTGTCCGAACGTTCGATGGCCATGCGCACACCGCTGTAGAGTGGAACGAAGAGCACCGTCGCGGTGAAGAGGACGAAGAAGAGCGCGGTGAAGGTTGAATCGCCGACGGGATCACGGCCCGGCGTCGTGCTGATCAAATCACTCAGCATGAATGCCCCGACGGCAATGATCTGCGCGAGCAGCGAGAGCGTGAGCACCGTGACGATGAATCGTCCGCGCACGGCCTGACGCAGCTCCTTGACCATGATCGGATTCATCCAGCCGTCGAGTCGTTGTGCGAGCGTCACTGCACACCTCCGGTCGTGACGTTCATGAAGATCTGTTCGAGGTTTGCGCGTTGCTGGCGGTACTCGGCAATGCGCTGTCCGCGTCGCACCAGTTCAACCAACAACTCACTGGCCGCATCCTCGGAACCACTGAAGCTCAACGTCACCTCATCGTCATC
Organism: Thermoanaerobaculia bacterium; assembly: GCA_051953135.1. Taxonomy (GTDB): domain Bacteria; phylum Acidobacteriota; class Thermoanaerobaculia; order Gp7-AA8; family Gp7-AA8; genus QHVT01. Next base: position 4,170 of record JBQCJC010000068.1, read on the forward strand.
AACGCGCGTCACGCCCACGCCCGGCAGTTCGAGCAGCGTGCGTTGCAGCTCACTCGCATCGCCGCGCGTGCGAATCACGAGTGTGCGCCGTTCGTCCGGCGTACGCATGATGTCGTCGAGCGAGCCCGCGCGCAGAATGCGCCCGCGCTCGATGATCACCGCGCCGGTGCAAATCTCCGAAAGCTCGGTGAGGATGTGCGAGCTCATGAGAATCGCTTTGCCCTGAGCGGCGAAGATGCGAATGAGCTCGCGCAACTCGATGCGTGCACGCGGATCGAGACCCGCGGCCGGCTCATCGAGAATCAACACTTGCGGATCGTGCAGCAGCGCACGCGCGAGACAGACGCGCTGGTTCATCCCTTTCGACAACGCCTTGAGCAGCTTCTCGCGAATGCCGATGAGATTCGTGAATTCCTCGACGCCGTCGATCACCGCTTTACGTTTGCGCGGATCGATGCCGTACGCGCGCGCGAAGAAATCGAGATACTCATGCACGGTAATGTCGGCGTGCGTCGGCAACGCATCGGGCACGAACCCGATGCGACGTCGCGCTTCTTCTGGCTCCTGCACGACCGACACACCATCGATCAACGCATCGCCGCCGCTCGGTTCATCGAGTGTCGAGAGGATGCGCATCGTCGTCGTTTTGCCGGCGCCGTTCGGGCCGACGAAGCCCATCACATCGCCCGCGCCGAATTGAAACGACACGCCATCGACCGCGGTGGTGTTGCCGAACTCCTTGCGCAATTCGACGACCTCAACGCGCATCGTTCGCTCCTTCGACACGACTCACGCCGAACACGATCCCGCGCGGCTTCATCTCCGTCGCGTTTTCCATCGCGCGCTCGATGAACGGCGAGTCGCGCAATACCGCGACGTACGTGCCCGGCTGCAACAGCATCGGTGGGTTGTCGTTCGCGTTCGCGATGAGCGTCAGCCATCCGTCGACGTGGACCATGCGCTCCACGACGTTCGTCGCCTCCGGATCGAGCTCCGCACTCGAGCGCACGAGCATGAACGCACGTCCCGGCTCGACGTTGCGCGCCTCGTACACGTTGCCGTCGATGTCCGCGGCCCACACCTGCTCGATGTGCGCACCGAGCCCGTTCACGGCGCTTGCGCCGTTCGCCGTGAATTGCAATGGCAATCGCTCGCGGCGTCGCTCGCTCTTTCGAAAGGCGAAGTAAGTCGGCACGCGCCTGCCGACCCACGAGCCGAACAGACGCTGCCCGTCGTCCCACACGGTATCGACGTTCATCGCATCGCGGCGCTCGAGATTCACGCGCAGTTCGGTGTCGGGTGCGAAGCGAATCTCACCGCGCGGCGAGAGCGTTGCGTAGAAGCCGGTGATACCGAGCGTCGCGGCTTTGCCGAGTGTTTCGTCGAGGTACGTGATGGCCGTCGAGCGCTGCACGCGCACCAGACCTTCCGTCGCGAACGTCGCACCGACGAGCAGCACCGACGTCGCGAGTGCGAGCAACGGCAGTGTGCCGAAGACCCACATGCGCCGATTCTTTTTCGCGAGCAGAAAGAGATTCACCGGACCCGCGATGATCGCGAAGAGAATCAGCACGCCGTACATCGCGCGCAGCGGCAATTTCTCTTCATCGAGTAACGGGACTTCGTTCGCGGCGTTGTTGAAGACGGTCGCATCGCTCGTGCGCCATTGCATCGCTCTCAGAATTTGAGTCTCGTCGAAGAGTCCGTCGTCGAACACGAGGATGCGTCCGAGTCCGTAGCGGCCTTCGGTCGAGCGCACGCTGACGACGGGCATCGGATCGGGACGATCGACGAACACGAGCACGCCGCCGGCAAACGTCCAGCGATCGATCGCGTCGCGCACCGACGGCGGCAACTCTGCCCAATCGGCAGCAGTCACGGCGATCGCGGAGAAGCGGCTGTATTGAATCCAACTCGCGCTCCACTCCTGCGCGACTTCGAATCGCTCGATGTCGATCGATGCAGGCGTGCCGTTGTAGCGCACCGAGCGCGTGAGCAACGCGTTCGGATTCGTGGCCGAATCCCACGCCGAGGTCTGAGGCAAACTCACGCGCTCCGATTGCGTGCGGCCATCGATCGCGACGATCGCTTCGTTCGGCGTGTAGAAACCAGTGAGCAGCAGCGGAATCGCGACGAGCGTTTCGGAGCGCGGCGGAATCTGCACCGTGCGCGTCGATCGATCCGCACCGCCGCGCGGCGATTCGCCAGCGAGGGTGATGCGAATCGTGTGCGGATTCTTCCCGCGATTCGCAATGCCGAGACGCTGTTCGTAGTAATGCCCCATGATCGGCTTGCCGAAGGAACTGCGAACAGTGATGTCGACGTCGTCGTACGTAACCGCAAGTGCTGGAAGTGCGAGCAGGAGGATGGCGACGACCGCCGCCATCATGAGGCGTCCCTCGGCCCTGCTAACCATGCACCACCACATCCTTCGGCAAGGCCACGCCCACTTCGTCTGTCGCGTTCAAGACGTCGTCGACGATCTGCTCCGGCTTCACGCCGTCGAGACGCGCGCGGTAGTCGAGGATGATTCGATGATTGAGCACGGCAACCGCGACGCGCGTCACATCATCGCAGCCAACGGTTGGTCTGCCGGACAACAGCGCTTCCGCGCGTCCTGCTTCGGCGAGTGCGATCGCGGCGCGCGGTGATGCGCCGAGGCTCACGTACTTTTGCGTGTGCGTCGCGGCCACGAGTCGTGCGATGTAGCGCGCGACCGCACGCGGCAAGTAGATGCGGTCGACGACATCGAACAACTCGAGTAGCTCTTCGCACGTGACGCGCGTTTGCGGTTGCGGCGTTTCGCCTCGTCGCCGCGTGAAGATGATTTCTTCGAGTGTGTCGACGTCGACGTGCGACACATGCAGTTTGAACAAGAAGCGATCGATCTGCGCTTCGGGCAGCGGATACGTTCCTTCGAGCTCGATCGGATTCTGCGATGCCATCACGAAGAACGGCGCGGGCAGCGGTCGCGTGACGCCTAACAACGTCACCGCGCGCTCCTGCATCGCTTCGAGCAACGCCGATTGTGTTTTCGGCGAAGCGCGATTGATCTCGTCCGCGAGCAGCACATTCGTGAAGACCGGTCCCGGCTGAAATTGCAGCGCGCGATGACCGCTCTCGCTTTCCTGAAGAATGTTCGTGCCGAGGATGTCGCCGGGCATGAGGTCGGGCGTGAATTGCACACGACGCAACTCGATGCCGAGCACGTCGCCGAGTCCTTTCGCGAGCGCGGTTTTTCCGAGACCGGGTACGCCTTCGAGCAGAATGTGGCCGCGCGCGAGGATGCCGGTGACGACCATGCGATGCAGGTCGGAGCGCCCAAGGAGAATGCGATCGAGCTCGGCGAGGATTGCGTTCGCGCGCTCGACGTGCGGGCGCAACTCATCGGGCTGCAGGAGCGTCTCGGTCATCGTTTCGGATTCCTTTCGAAGAATCGCTGTACCGTTCCACGATGTCGCGGCTGCACGGCCGGCGTGAGCGCGGAGCCGCCGCCCGCCTGCGCATGATCGAGCGCGCCGCCGCTCGACGGCAACGCAGGATCATGCTCGGGCGCGAGTCCCTCGACCGCGATCAACTCGTTCTGTGCGAGCGCCGCGGCCGATGCCGGCGGCAACGTCTCTTCCTTGAACTTTCCGTTCTGCTTCGACTCTTCGCCGAAAAACATCGGCGCATCGCCGCGTCCGCGATTGATGTCCGCTTTGCCGCGACGCCATTGCGCGACTTTCTTCTCGATCTTGCAGTTGCCGCCCTTGCACTCTTTCTCGAGGAAATCGCGCAAGTCTTTGCGGTCGCCAACCTGTCCGGCTTTGTCGAACTCACCGAGCCGCTTCGGATCGAGCAGGCCGCTCTTCGACAACTTCGCCATCGTGTTGCGCAGTTTGTCTTTCTGCTGTCGCGCGCTTTCGGCGAGCTTGCGCAACTGCGAGTCATTCAATGGGGTCCCATTCAATGCTTTCTGCAGCTCGGGATCCTGCATCGCAGATTCGAGCGTCTCGCGATCGAGACCGCCATCGGTCATCGCCATCGATGTCGCTTCGGTCTGTGCGAGCTCACTCGCCTTTTGAATCGACTGACTCGCCGACTCCTCGGCCGCTCGCATCGTCGCTTCATCAATGCTGTCGATCGTTTCCCACGCCTTCGCAGGATCATCGCCCGTGTCTTCGGCTTTCAACTCTTCGAGCGCGGATTCCATCGCATCGGCGCGTTCCGTGGGAAGCACGTTCTCTTCCTGCAACAGCTCGATGCGCGATTCGAGCTTCTCGATATCCGCATCGATCGCCAGCGCGTGCTTCGACGTCGTCGCCTTCGCCGGAACGATCGCCGCGATCACGAGAAACGCCGCACAGATCGCGGTGAGCATGGCCTGGCGTTTTGCACGCCATGCAACACGCGGAATGCGATCGACGGACGTCTTCCACTCCCCCACATCGACCGCGAACTGCGCCATGACGAGACCGCCGCATTGCGACTGTGCGTCGACGAGCGCAATCGTCGCGGCCTGCGATGGCATGAGCTTCGATGCGCGCCACGCCGCGACGACGATCGTGATCGGAAGGACGAGGAGCCCAGGCCACAACGGCGGAGTCACGCCCCAACGCTTCGCAAGCAGCATCGCGACGCCGGCCAGGAGGAATGCGAACGCCGCGGAGATGAGCCATTGCCGCGCGAACAAAACCGTCGCGAGCCTGCGCCGGAGGATCGCGACCGCTGAAACCGAATCCGTCGTCTGCATGGAGCTCCTCGAATATACGGACACACGAGGCACACCGTTACGAAACCAGTTGTCGAAAATTTTTCGGAATCGGCGCGGTGAAGACGAGTCGTTTGCCGCTGGACGGATGATCGAATCCGAGGAGCTTGGCGTGCAGACCGAGTCTGCCGAGGGGATTCACGGTGCTGCCGTACATGCGATCGCCCACCACGGGATGTCCTGCTTCCGAGAGGTGTGTGCGAATCTGGTTCTTACGCCCCGTTTCGAGCGTGATCTCGAGCATTGAGTACGCGTCATTGCTCGCGATCGTGCGGTAGTGCGTCACCGCGTGTTTCACACCCTCGGGGACGTTGTCGCCGCGAATCTCCACGCTCTCCATCCGCAGATCGCGACGCTCGCGCAGATGCGATGCGAACGTGCCGCGATCGGGACTCAGCGCGCCTTCGATGATCGCGACGTACACGCGATCGACATCGTGTGCCGCGAACTTTTCTTTCAACGCCTCGCGCGCCTCGAACGTTTTCGCGAAGACCAGCACGCCCGACGTTTCGCGATCGAGGCGATGCACGACGTGAATGCGATCCTCACCTTTGATCTTCAGATACTCGTTGAGATACGCCTGCGCGGTCGTATCGCGTTCGCGCTCCGTCGCAACGGTGAGCAATCCGTTCGCTTTGAACACGACGATCACATCATCGTCTTCGTGCAGGATCGAAAGGTCCGGCGGCAGCGCGATGTTGATCGTCTTCGCGCCGACTTCGATCACATCATCGACCTCGAGCTCGCGTCGCGCATTTTTCTCGACGTCGTGATTCACGCGTACGCGCGCGTTTTGCAACATCTGACGCAATGTGGTGCGCGTGGAATCGGGATAAAGCTGCGCGAGTGCGTCGAGCAGAGTCTGCGGTTTCGTGACGACGGACCTCATCTCGCTCGCAAGATACAATCGCGAGCCGGAGACACGAAATGGATTACGTGATCAGTGGCGACGTGATGCAGGCATTGCAGATCAATCTGCGCAGCGGTGAAGAAGTATTCGCCGAGGCGGGATCGATGTTGTACATGGGCCCGGGAATCGAACTGCAGGCGAAGATGCAGGGCGGCGTGATGAAGGGACTGATGCGCAAGTTCCTCGCGGGCGAGTCGATGTTCATGAGCGTCTTCCGCTGCAACGCGCCGCAGGGAAAGATGGCGCTCGCGAATCCGATCGCCGGCAAGATCTTTCCGGTCGAGCTGCGCGGCAACACGATTCTCGCGGAGCGCAACGCGTTTCTCTGCGGCATCGGCAACATCGATCTCTCCGTCGCGTTCACGAAGCGTTTCGGCGCGGGCATGTTCGGCGGCGAAGGATTCATCCTGCAGAAACTGACCGGCAACGGTCTCGTGTTTCTGCACGCGGGCGGCAATCTGCTCGAGTTCGATCTGCAGCCGGGCGAGACGATGCGCGTCGATACCGGTTGCATCGTGTCGATGGCCGACACCGTTTCGTACGACATTCAGTTCGTCGGCGGATTCAAGAACGCGCTGTTCGGCGGCGAAGGATTGTTCTACGCGGTACTGAGTGGGCCCGGAAAGATCGTGCTGCAGACGTTGCCGTTCTCGCGCTTCGCGAGTCGCGTGCTCGCGGCAGCCGGCGGCGGACGCGATGAATCCCGCGGATTCGGCGGTATCGGCGGCAAGCTCCTCGGCGATCTCATCTCCGACTGACGATCGCGACATGATCGACAGGCGCACATTCCTCGCCGGTTCGTTCGCGCTCGCCGCGTGCGGGCCGGCGCGGGATGAAGTCGCGAAGACGATTCCGTCGATCGATCTGCGCGCGCCGCGCAATCCGAAGTACACACTCGATCGCCCGCTCACCGACGAGATCACCGCCGCGTCGTACAACAACTTCTACGAGTTCACCTCGAATAAGGACGTGTGGCGTCACGTCGACAAGTTCGTCGTTGATCCGTGGCGCGTCGAAGTCTCCGGTCTCGTCGCGAACCCGCGCACGTATTCACTCGACGAGATTCTGCGCATGCCGCGCGAGGAGCGTTTGTATCGGCATCGCTGCGTCGAGACGTGGGCGCTCGCGATTCCGTGGCTCGGCTTTCCGTTGTCGCGATTGCTGCTCGCGGCGTCGCCGCTCGCGTCCGCGAAGTTCGTGCGCTTTCTCTCCGTGCAGGCGCCGGCGCAAATGCCGGCGATGGCCGCGCGTCCGTGGGAGCAATGGCCGTACTACGAAGGATTGCGCATCGAGGAAGCGATGCACGATCTCACGTTCGTCTCGATCGGCATGTTCGGCCACGCGCTGCCGAAGCAGCACGGCGCGCCGATTCGCATCGTCGTGCCGTGGAAATACGGCTACAAATCGCCGAAGTCCGTGGTGAAGATCGAGCTCGTTGCGGAGCAGCCGCACACGTTCTGGTCCGATCTCGCGCCGCAGGAGTATCCGTTCGAATCGAATGTGAATCCGACGATGCCGCACCCGCGATGGTCGCAACTCACCGAACGTCTCCTCGGCACGATGGACGTGCGTCGCACGAAGATGTTCAACGGATACGAGGAAGTGCGCGCGTTGTATCGCTAACGCGATTCCAATTCATCGAACAAGCGCTGCAACTCCATCGTCACCTCACCTCGCCTGCTGTTGCCGATGATCCGGCCGTCGATCTCCGAGATCGGCATCACGCCCTGCGTCGTGCTGGTCATGAATGCTTCGTCGAGATCGAACAGCTCCGCGTCGCGCAGTGGCCGCTCGTCGACGCGAATGCGCGACGAGAGCGCGAGGCCGATGACTCGATCGCGCACGACGCCCGGAAGAATGCTTTCATCGAGCGGATGCGTGATCAGCGATCCATTTTTCACCGCGAAGAAATTCGAGCTCGCTCCTTCGCGCACGAAACCATCCGCGAGCAGAATCGCTTCATCCGCACCGGCGCGTTGCGCGGCTTTCTTCGCGATCGCGTTGCCGAGGAGATTCACGGATTTGACGTTGCAGAAATGCCAGCGCTGATCGTCCGTGGTGATGACTTTGATGCCGCGCTCTTTCTTCGCTGCATCCGGGAACACGAATGCGCGCGAGTACGCGACCACCGTCGGCGTCAGATCCTCCGGCCAGAAATGCGCGCGCTTTCCTTCGCCGCGCGAGATCTGGATGTAGACGATCCCGTCGTCGAATGACGTGCGCGCGATCAGCTCGTGCATCGTCGACGCGAACGTTTCTTGCGTGAACGGATTCTCGATCTCGAGCTGCTCGAGACTGCGCTCCATGCGGCGAAAGTGCTCGAAGAGAAACGCGGGACGATGCTTCACGAATTTGAAGACTTCGTACACCGCATCGCCGAACTGGAATCCACGATCTTCCACGCCGAGCACGCGCTCGTCGGTGGTGGTGAAGCGTCCGTTGAAGTAGAGAACGTCAGCCATCGCTCAGACCTCGATCGCGCGCACGATCACGACCGTGCGATCGTCCTGACCTTCGCGTCCCCACTTCGCGACGCGACTCAGAACTTCGGTGCCGATCTCCTGCGCTGATTTCGTGCGACTCGCTTTCACGGTCTTCACCAGGCGCTCGATTCCGAACTCGCGCTCGTTGCGATCCATCGCCTCGATGATGCCGTCCGAGTACATGCACAGCAGATCGCCCGGCTCGAGCTTCGCGAATCCGCGCGTGTACGTTGCGTCGGGCGTGGGACCGAGAACCGGACCTCCGTTTCGCAGGAACTCCGCCTTGCCGTTCGTACGGAGAATGAATGGAGGATTATGTCCGGCGTTGCAGTAGATCAGGATGTCGCCGGTTTCGAGCTCGCCGTAGAACAGCGTCACGAACTTCGTCGTGAGGCGGCCGCGATGAATGATGTGATTGAGCTTCTCGAGCGTGCGAATGATTTTGAAATCGCGATCCGTCGCCATGCGCAGGCCCATGTAGACGTCACGCACGACGAGTGCCGCGGGAAGTCCGTGGCCCGAGCCGTCGGCGACCGCGAGTCCGAGCACGTTGTCGGAGACCGGGATGAAATCGTAGAAGTCGCCCGAGATGATCTCGGCCGGAACGGTGCGGCCCCAGATGTCGTAGCCCGCGTACTGCGGAATGCGCGAGGGCAGGATCGACTGCTGGATGCGCTGCGCCTCGACCATCAGCGACTCGTACCAGTGCGCGCGGATGCGCTGGTTGATCGCGTAGCGAATGAGGTTGAGCGAGAAGAGAATGTCCTCGCGGCTCAGCGACGCGGAGACGTTGAACGCGATGATGTAGTCCTCGTCGCCGACCGCGATCGCGCAGAAGCGATGCGCGCCGAGTTGCTTCTCGAGTACCGGATCGAAGCCCGGATCGCTCGGATCCATGACCACGATCCCGTTCTCGACGGCCAGTTCGATGGGCTTGTACTCCTTAGGCACCTCGATGCCGAGGGCGCCGTCACTATCGGCAAAGCGCGCGACGAGCTCGTACGAATCCTCGCGCGACTCATACACACGACCGCCGGTAATCCCGAGCTCCTCGCGAAAATTGGCGGCAATCGTCTCGGCAATCTGCGCGACGGTGGTCGTCGGCGAATCGCCAGTGTCAATCTGTTCGAGCGTCCGCTCGACCTGGGTGAGTAATCGTTTGTAGTCCATGAACTTAGTTACGCCGGCGACTCTCGCGGATCTGGTCAACGCGTTCTTGTTCCCACCGGTCGCGATCGGCGTTCAATTCCTCGATCGAACGAAACTTCCGCACGCCACGAGGAACGTTCAGCGGCGGTATCCCCCGCGTGAGGCTGAGAACCGCACGAATACGACCACCAAGAGGCACACGCGCGTCCTTCATCTCCCACGCTTCGGGCATATCCTCGATGCGGCGGTATCTCCAGACCGGCATCACTTCTCCTCGAACTTGAATCGGATCCGGAGTGCGTCGGCATCCGCCTTGTCTTTCAAGCGGACGGTGTCGCGCTTCATCTCGAAGAGTTGTCGTGCGGTGACGACGCGAATCGGCACTCCTTCGATCTCGGCCATCTCCGATTCGAGATTCGCGAATGAATACACCTCTCCGAGACGAGTCAGGAAATCCATGTAGAGATCTGTGCCTGGCGGGCCGTATCGAACGCTGGGGTAATCGCCGATCAACTCATCGACATTGATGTCGTCGATGCTCGGGTCATCCCAAACGGAGCGCAGCGCGCGCTTCAAACGCTCGATATTTTCCGGCATGGGTGCTACGAAAAAGTCGGCGTCCTCCGTGACTCTTACGATGCCATGCGCCCACAAAGCCATCGCGCCAAAGGTGATGTACTCCACACCTTCGTCGTTCATGGCCTTCACGAGCTTCAGCAACAGATCGAGATCGATCATCTACCGCAACTCTACCCCATCAATCTCATATGGCGGTTTCACGCCTAACGCGCCCAGCACCGTCGGGTAGACATCGCCGATGTACGGGGCCCGGTTCGAAGTGAGTTTGCGATTGGTAAAAAAGATGCCTTTCACGATCTCGGGGTCGACCGAGCAGTGATCGCCGCTCCACACCTTTTTATTCACTTCGAACACGTCCTTCGGCACGCCGCCTAACGACGTCTGCCATGACACGCGGTAGCCGTCGTTGTTGAGCGCGATCAGGTCGGGGATCATGTTCGGGTCGAATTTCTTGTAGACCTGCTCGCGTGAGACGACGCGTCGGACCGGATGTTCGCCCGTTTCGGGGTCCTGCATTGCGACGAGACGTTCCTGCAGCTCTTTCTTCAGCGCGTCGTAATCGGCACCGGGCTCGACGATGCCTTGCGCCTCGCGCCCCTTCACGTTGATGTAGATCTCGCCGAGGCCCATCGCGTACGCGCGGGTCTTCGACCAGTCGACGTTCTCCCAGAACTGTCCCTGATCGAACAACATCTCGAGATCGCGCTCCTTCGCGACGACGCCGGTCTTCAACGTCATGTAGCCGTTGAGCACGAGCCACGTGTTGTAGTGCACGCTCTTGCGGAACGACGCGAAACCGTGATCCGACGCGACGATCAGCAGCGCATTTTTCTTCTCGGCCGCGGCCATTGCGTCACCAACGATCGCGTCCATGAGTTGATACGATCGCAGCAACGCGTCGCCCCACTGAGCCGCGAGTTTCGGATCGTACGCCGGATGTTTCGGATCGACGATGCGCCAGAAGACGTGGCCGACGCGATCGGGAAATTCGAAGCACTGCACGATGAGGTCATCGTCGCGATCGAGGAACGAATGAAACATCTTCCGCGACTGCGTGACGGTCCACTCCATGTCATCCCAAAAGATCTGCTCTGTCGCAAATCCTTCGGAAATCGCCCACGTATCGATCTGCCATCCGAGGGTCTTGTACGGGCCGTGCTGCTTCGCAAGCTCCGCCGCCCAGCTCGACGGCGTCGAAACGCGGAAGCCCGGCGGCAGCGAACGCGGATCGAAGTTGATCGGCGACAAGTACAACTTGATCTCGGGCTGCACGCTGATCAGATGAAAGCGGCTGATGCCGTGAACCTTGATCAGCGGATTGAACGGGAACTCGAACTTCACCCAGCCGGTCCACTCGCCCGCTTTCAGATTGAACTTCTGTCCGCTCACTTCGATCGCGATCGAGTTGCGATCATCGGCAACCGTGATCGTCATCGGAATCGAGATGAACGGCGGATCGCCGAAGAGTTTGTTCGGCGGTCCCTGAATCGACGTGTTGATCACGCCCTTGTTGTCTTCGAGTTGCACGACCTCGATCGAAAATTCATTCGAGCCGCTGCGTTTGAAATCGAGCTCGGACGTGAAGAAGAACGGCTTGCCGACGCGACCCGACATGTCCGGCACGCCGAGTCCCGAAAGCATGTGGCCTTCGTGAAAGTCTTCGGCGGGGAACGTCACTGGGACATGAACGATCGTCGCCTTCTTCCCCGCATCTGCGGCCGCGGTCCAGAACGGAATGCCCTGACGCCGATTCACGACACCGGGTCGTTGCTCCGGGATGTACTTCTTCACCGCGGCGAACGCGCCGCCCGCGAGTCCGAGTCCGACGATCAACACGACGAGACCGCTGCGTTTTTTTCGCAGCAGCAAAATCGCGGCGATGATCGCGAAGAACAACGCGACGATCGCGGCAATCACGACGGGATTGTTCTTGCCGAAGAGAACGGGCTCGGTCGTTTCATCAAACGCGGCGAAGACCGGAAGATACGTCTTCGGATCGCGCCGCAAAAAATCGAAGATGCCGGTGCGGCCCGGATCGATGCCGGTGCTGAATGTCGACCACGACACCGGCGTCTGCGCGGGCGTCGTCGGAAGCAGCGGCCGGTACGTGCCGTTCGCGCGGAGCTTCGCGAGATTCGGCAGTTTGCCTTCGTTCATCCATCGCTCGGTGTATTGCGCGTCGACACCGTCGAAGCCGAGGACGATGACCTTTTGCTGAGCGCGCACGCCGAGGGTGAGCGCGAGCAACACGCCCAGAATCAAGATTCTTCGGGAAGCCATACGGCCGGCATGATACAAGTTGCGCCCGCCCCGGCACCTCTCTTGTAAATCGGTCATCGGAGGAGTAACACGATGAGACATCGCCAGTTGATCGCGCTCGCGGCCGTCATCACGCTCGTGCTGAGCGCGTGCGGCGGCAGTGAGAACAAAAACGGCTCGGGCGGCGGTGGCGAAGACGCCAACAAGCTCGTCATCGGCCTGAAGAGCAGTCCCACGAATCTCGATCCCCGTGTCGGCCAGGACAACGCGTCCGGTCGCATCTTCGATCTCTGCTGCCGCGGCCTCATCCGCGTCACGCCGGAGCTCGACTACGCGCCGGACGTCGCCGCATCATGGGAGACGCCCGACGATCGCACGATCATTTTCAAACTCAATCCCAACGCGAAGTTTCAGGACGGACGCCCCGTCACCGCGCAGGACGTGAAGTGGACGTACGACTCGCTGATGGCGCCGAACTTCGTGACGTCGAAGAAATCCGGTTACTCATCGGTCGCGAGCATCGAAGCCCCCGATGCGCAGACGGTCGTCTTCAAGTTGAAAGAACCGAACGGCGGTCTCTTCGACAATCTCAATGTCGGAATCGTGCCGCAAGGCACGGACACGAACGTCGCGAAGACGAAGCCGATCGGTGTCGGTCCGTACAAGGTTGTCGACTTCCGCACGGATGAGAGCGTGACGCTCGAAGCGAGCGACACGTGGTACGGCGGCGCGCCGAAGATCAAGACGATTCAGGTGCGCATCATCCCCGACCTCACGACGATGGTGCTGGAGCTGCGTCGCGGCACGGTGGACCTCGAGATCAATCAGATTCCGTTCGAGAACGTCGGTGAGTTTGAGAAGGATCCGAAGCATCAGGTGATCAAGAAGCCGGGCTCGGTGTGGCAGTACCTCGCGTTCAACATGCGCGATCCGATTCTCAAGCACGTCGAAGTGCGTCGCGCGATCGCGCACGCGATCGATCGCGACAAGATCGTGAACGACTTGCTGCGCGGTCATGGCGTGCCGACGGATTCGATGTTCGCGCAGGGGCACTGGGCGCGCGCGAACAATCTCCCGGCGTATCCGTTCGATCCCGCGAAGGCGAAGCAGTTGCTCGACGCCGCGGGCTACAAAGATCCGGATGGCGATGGTCCGCAGACGCGCTTCACGTTGTCGTTCAAGACGTCGACGGATGCGGAAGCGAATCTGCGCGCGCAGATGATTCAGCAGATGCTGGCGCAGGTCGGGATCAAGGTGGAGATTCAGACGAGTGAGTTCGGAACGTTCCTCGATGACGTGTCGAAGGGGAACTTCCAGATGTATTCGCTGAGCCGCAACGGCATCGGCGATCCCGATTTCTACTACATCATCTTCCACTCTTCGAATCTGCCGCCCGAGGGACAGA
>JBQCJC010000069.1:0-5557 GCA_051953135.1 Thermoanaerobaculia bacterium
GCGTGATGCGCCGCGCGCTGCTCGTCGTTCTCTTCGCGCTTGCGCTGAATGCGCACGCGGAAGCGATTCGCATCGAGCAATACATCGCGGAACTGCAGCACATCGACGGATTGCTCGCGACGAATGATCGTGAGCTTGCGAAGACCGAGGCGATGACGTTGTCGGCGTACGACGTCGATTCGCCGCAAGGACGCTTTCACGCCGATGAATCGCTCCTCGGCGCCATCACCGATTCGCGCGAAACCGTCGCTTCACTCCGTTCGCGCATCGCGCTCACGCTTGACGAGTTGCGCCGCGCGACCGGCATCGGCGCGAGCGAAGCGGATCGCAAGCTCCTCGAACAAGTCGCGAAATCGCAGGAAGTCGAAGAACTGAAATCCGGGGGCGAGATCGAAGGTCCGCCGAACGTCGAGATCCCGTTCATCGAGCGCATTCTCAAATCCGTACAGAAAGTCATCGAGTGGATCGTCGAGAAACTCGGCAAGCTCCTCGAATGGCTTCTCGATCTGCTGCCCGGCCGCAACAACATGAACACGGTCACGGGCGGCATGCGCTGGATCGTGCTCGGCATCGCGCTGGTGATCCTCTTCGTCATCGTGCTGCTCGCGTTCAAAGTGCTGCGCAAGTCGAAAGCGGAAGTGCGCAGCGTCGCGGAATCGGATGCGCCGATCGGCTCCGAGCGCGACGCCGATCCGCTGTCACGCGGCGCGAACGAGTGGGAGCGTTACGCGCTGAAGCTCGGCAGCGAAGGCCGTTATCGCGAAGCCATTCGCGCGTGGTTCCACGCGGTGCTGGTCACGTGCTACGCGGAAGGCATCCTGCATTTCCGCAAAGGCCGCACGAACTGGGAGTACATCTCCGCGCTCGCGCCGACGCACGCGTGGCGGCCCGAGCTCATCACGCTCACGCGCCGCTTCGAAGAGGAGTGGTACGGGCACGACGACAGCGCGCTCGAAGCGTATGAAGACTGCGGCGCGCGTGCGCAGCGCATTCTCGACGCGTTGCATCGCGGAGGTGCCGCGGCATGAGGCGCGTACTTCCGTTGATCATCGCAATCGCCGCGTTCGCCGGCTTCGGATTGCTGTGGATCATCACCGACGAGCGTGCCGCGCAGCGCGTGTTCGACAAGTACTCGAGTGCGAACACGAGTGATGAAGGGCTGTCGCTCGCATCCGGATATCTCGCGCGACGCACGCGCGTGTCGATGCTCACGAAATCGGTGGCGCGCTCGCAATTCGAAGCGAACGCGGTGATCTTTCGCGTCACGGAAGAGCTGCCGACGTTCTTCGATCCCGAGGAGCTTGACGACAACGAAGTCGGACCGCCGCGTCCGAAGCGTCGTCCGCTGCTCAACGATGCCGAGGATGCATTCGTGCGCAACGGCGGCCGATTCATCATCGCCGCGGAATCGGGCGCGCTCGACATGACGAGCATCGAGTCGACGACGACGAGCAAAGTCTTTCCGATCTGGCCGCGCATGAAGCCGATCGAGTTGCCAGAGCGACGCGCGTTCGCATCGCTGCCGCCGCGCATGCAACCGATTCTCATCGCGGACAAACGCGTGATTCTCGCGAGACAGCGGATCGGCAAAGGCGATTTGTTTCTGCTCGCGGCGCCGGAAGTGATCGAGAACAAACATCTTTCGAAAAATCTCGAACTATTGGTCGCGCTCGCGGGAGTGAAGCGGCCGGTGTATTTCGATGAAGTACCGCACGGGATCATGAGCGGCGACGGCGCGCTCGAGCTCATGAAGGAGTGGAACCTCGGCACGTTCCTGGTGATGCTCGGCGTCGTCGCGCTGCTGCTCTTCTGGCGCGAAGGCAAACGCATCGGACCCGCGGAAGAGGAGTATCGCGAAACGCGCTCCGAGGCCGTTGATCTCGTTCGTTCTCTCGGCGCGCTGTATCGCGGCGTGACGAGTGATGCGGAATCGATCGCGCTCTACCACGATGCATTCACGCGCACCGTCGCGACGCAGACCGGTTTGCGCGGCGAGCAGTTGCGCAAACGCGTCGACGATCTCACCGGCGGTCTCGTCGCACCGAAGAGCGCGGGCTCTCTGCCGCCGAACGTGTTCAAACGCATGCTCGCGCAGCTCAATCAAGGATTCGAGAAATTGCAGTCCCGGAGGTAAGGAATGCAGACCATCAACGACATCGCCACACGATTCGCGGTGCTGCGCGCGCAGCTCGATCGCGTGATCATGGGGCAGGACCGCGTGAAGACGCTGGCGATCACGTCGATCGTCGCGGGCGGCCACATGCTGCTCGAAGGCGTACCGGGCACGGGCAAGACGCTGCTCGCGCTCACGCTCTCGCGCCTGTTCGGATGCCGCTTCCGGCGCATTCAATTCACGCCCGATCTCATGCCGTCCGATCTGCTCGGCGCGAATGTCTTCAATCAAAAGACGCAGGAGTTCGTGTTTCGCGCGGGGCCCGTGTTCACGGACATTCTGCTCGCGGATGAAATCAATCGCACCCCGCCGCGCACGCAGGCCGCGCTGCTCGAATCGATGCAGGAGAACTCGGTGACGATCGACGGCGCGCGCTACAAGGTCTCGCCGATCTTCACGGTGTTCGCGACGCAGAATCCGGTGGAGTTCGAAGGAACGTATCCGCTGCCCGAGGCGCAACGCGATCGGTTTTTGTTCAAGATCAACATCGATTTTCCGGAGCCGGAAGACGAGTCGCGCATCCTCACCGAGTACGCCGCTGGACGACGGCTGCACGACGATGTGATCGCATCGTTGCAACCCGTAATGACGGGCGAAGAGTTGCTCACCGCACGACGCATCGTCGCGACGCAGGTGCGCGTCGAGCCGCACATCATTGAATACATCCGCGAGCTCGTTTCGCGCACGCGTCGCGATGAGAGCGTGCAGATCGGCGCCGGACCACGCGCGTCGCTCGCGCTGCTCGAAGCAAGCCGCGCCACGGCCGCGATTCAAGGTCGCGACTTCATCACGCCGGACGATGTGAAATCGCTCGTCCTCCCGATCGTCGCGCATCGCATCACGCTTTCACCGGA
Organism: Thermoanaerobaculia bacterium; assembly: GCA_051953135.1. Taxonomy (GTDB): domain Bacteria; phylum Acidobacteriota; class Thermoanaerobaculia; order Gp7-AA8; family Gp7-AA8; genus QHVT01. Next base: position 3,028 of record JBQCJC010000069.1, read on the forward strand.
AGCGGAGATGGAAGGACTCGCTCTCGACGATTTGCTGCGAAAGATCTTCGATCAGGTGGAGGTACCGAGGTGAGGTTGCCGGTTGTCGGTTGTTGGTTGTCGGTGGACCACCGCCCAACCACGACTCGAACTTCGTTCTCCCAACAACCGACAACCAACAACTGACAACCGAATCCATGCGCCCCGCACCACTGCTCATTCGCATCGCGATCGTCGTCGCGTTCTCCAGCATCCTCATCACGGTGCTGCCGGAGTTCGTGTACGTCGTTGGTGCGGCGATGGTCGTGTTGTTCGTCCTCGCGATTTACGAGTGGTTCGTGTTGCGGCGCGTGGCGTTCAACGTCGAACGGCAACCGAAGCTGGCGTTGCCGCTCGATGAACGGGAAGTGACGACGGTGCGCATCACGTCGAATGCGAAGCGGCGATTGCGGCTCGTGGTGCGGCAGCGATGGCCGGAGATCGTCGAGCCGCGTGCGTCGACGAACGATGCGATTCTGCGTCCGGGTGAAGTGCTGCCGATCGAGTTGAGTGCGCGAGGCATCGCGCGCGGCACCGCGACGATCGAGCCGATGTACATCGCCGCGACGACGCTCGGCTTCGTCGAGCGCATCGTGCCCGCCGGTACGACGTCAACGGTTCACGTGCTGCCGAATCTCAACGCGGTCGGGCGCATGCACAAGAAGCTCAATGATTACGCGCTGCGCGCGATCGGCGCGCGCACCGCGCCGCGCATCGGCAAAGGACGCGAGTTCGATCGTCTGCGCGATTACGTGCGCGATGACGATCAGCGCGACATCGCGTGGAAATCGTCGGCGCGACACGGTCGATTGATCGTGCGCGAGTTCCGCATGGAGCGCAGTCAGGACATCCTGCTCTGCCTCGATTCAGGGCATCGCATGGCCGCACGCGTCGAGCAGATCACGCGACTCGATCACGCGGTAAACGCATCGGTGCTGATCAGCTACATCTGCAATCGCATGGAGGACAAGATCGGAATCCTGTCGTTCGACGCGAGTGTCGACAAAGGATTGCCGACCGGCCGCGGCGCCGCACATCTGCGCGCGATCACGGCGTACGTGACGGGACTCGAAGCAGCGTATCGCCACACGGATTACCTGGCGATGGCCGCGAGTCTGCGACGTCGATTGCATCATCGGACGTTGATTTTGATTCTCACGGTTCTTCCCGAACGCGAAGAGCGTCACGATCTGCTGCGCGCGGTGGACATGCTCGCGCCGCAGCATCTGCCGTTGTTCGTGACGCTGACGGATCGCGATCTGCGCGCGCAAGCAGAGCTGTTGCCCGCCGATCGCGATGAGCTCTCCCGCACCATCGTCGCCCGCGACCTCCACCTCGGCCGCATCGAACTGATGCGCGAGCTCCGCGCCCGCGGCGCGATGGTGGTGGAATCCACCGCCGTGGACTGGGGCGTCGACGCCGTGAACGCGTACATCGATGTGAAGCGGAGGCAGAAGTTATGAGCCGCGCATTCGCGCGGCTCAGGGCCGAGGGCCGAGGGCTGAGGGCCGAGGGGGCCTCGTTGCACGTTCGGTCGTCGTGCTCTCGCGAGCGGTCCTCGTTGCACGTTCGGTCGTCGTGCTTTCATCATGACAACAATGCGAGGCGCGTGAGCTCTCGCGACGTCCTCCCTCGGCCCTCGGCCCTCAGCCCTCGGCCCTCCCCACCATGAACATCGAACGCTTCCTCTCCGAACGTCGCCCCGTGTGGGATTCGCTGCAGCGATTGCTCGATCGCTCGGACGATATCGATCTGTCGCGCCCGGAGATGCAGGAGTTGGTCGAGTTGTATCGGCGCACGTGCTCCGATCTCAATCGCGCGCGGTCGTACACGGCGAATCCGGAAGTGCTGGGGCATCTCAATCAACTCACGGGCCGCGCGTATCGCGTCATCTATCGCGCGGGACACGAGACGCCGATCTGGGGGACGTTCCTCAATCTCGTGTTGCGCGAGATTCCGGCCGCGTTTCGCAAACAACGCGCGTCGGTGTGGCTCGCGACGATCGCGTTTCTCGCGGGCGGGTTGTTCGGCAGCATCGCGATTCTCATCGATCCCGCGAACGGCGAGCGGCTCATTCCGCAGCAGTTCTTCGCCGAGAGTCCGAAAGAGCGCGTCGAGAAAATCGAGCGTGGCGAGGAGCGCATCGACAATCTCGAAAAGGCGATGGTGTTCGGCGCATCGCTCTACACGCACAACATTCAGGTGGCCTTCCTCGCCTTCAGCCTCGGTGCGCTGACGATGGTCATGGGCATCGTCATCCTCTTCTACAACGGCGTGATTCTCGGCGCGGTCGGCACGATGTACGTGCTCGATGGCGTCTCCGTCTTCTTCGTCGCGTGGGTCGGTCCGCACGGCGCGCTCGAATTGCCATCGATCATCTTCGGCGGCGCGGCGGGACTCGTCGTCGGACGCGCGCTGCTCAGGCCCGGCGCACTCTCGCGCGGCGCGGCGTTGCGGCGCGTGCTGCCGAGCGTCTGGCGCATGATGCTCGGCACGATGCTCACGCTCGTCT
>JBQCJC010000070.1:0-15070 GCA_051953135.1 Thermoanaerobaculia bacterium
AGTAGCGAACAACGTCAGAACGACAACACGCAGCAGAACTTTCATCTCGATCCTTTCGCTGACACGACCTGCGATTTTTCGCGAAGACTTTCTTTCATGACGGCCAGAAGCGAGCCCCCGGCAGATTCGATGTGATGACGGACGGCGCGCTCCGCGGCATCGGGATCGCGCGCTTCGAGTGCGCGCACGATCGCCTCGTGCTCGATGGGATCGGCATCATCGCGTTCGCGCACGGAGTCCGTCGCGGCGCGCGGGATGTTGCTCCACAGCATCGTGGGAAACGCCGACCACAACTGACCGAGCGTGCGGATGAGATAAGAGCGGCGGCTGGCCGTGAAGATGAGCGAGTGGAACTGGCGATTGAGCTCGCGATATTCGGGGAGCTCGCCCGGCATCGCGAGTTTGCTCATGCGTCGATGCAATGCTTCGAGCTCGCGCACCTCGTCGTCGGTGATCGATTCCGCGGCGTAACGCGCGCTCATGCCTTCGACGAACACGCGGCACGCGTAGAGATCCTCGACGTCTTCGACCGTGAACTGCACGGCGCGCACGCCGCAGTACGGAACATGCTCGAGGATTCCCTCGGCCACGAGTTGTTTGAGCGCCTCGCGCACCGGCATCTGACTCGCGCCTTGCTCGCGCGCGATGCGTTCCTGCCGCAGCCATTCGCCGGGGCGAATGCGTCCTTCCAGCACATCGGCGCGAACGGCGTCGGCGATGAACTGGGCGCGCTGCCTGTGCGAGGCTTTCGGATCGGCCATATCGATCAGATATTAGATATTTGATTTCGAAACGGCGTCATGCTGCGCCCGCTTGAAGGCGGAGTCAAGAAGATGTTTGGGATCAGCGGCTCAGTTGTGCGAGGAGGGCGCGCGCGGTGGCGATGTCATCCGCGTAGCGTTGCGGCGGCGCGGTGTCGATGAACTGTCGCAACGCATCGCGCGCGACGTCGTTGCGACCCGCGCGACTCGCCACGATCGCGAGGTTGTAGAGCGAGTCGTACAACCTCGGATTCGCGCGCACGGCGCGACGCCACCACTCGATCGCGAGATCGTTGTGGCCGCTCTTCGCTTCGATCACGCCCATGAGGTTGAACACGATCGGCATGCGATCGTTGAGCTCGAGCGCCTTCGCGAGATTCGTGCGCGCGCCCGCAACGTCACCTGCGCGCATCGCGACGACGCCGAGGTTCTGATACGCGGTGGCGTTCGTTGCGTCGATTGACAGCACGCGATGAAACGTGTCGGCTGCGCTGCGAAGATCGCCGCTGTCCGCAAGCGCGATGCCGTACGCGTTGAGGATGTCGGGATCGTGCGTCGATGCGAATGGCTGCAGGATCTCGAGTGCCTGTCTCGCGTGACCGTTTGCGCTGAGCAGCATGCCGAGGCGAACTTTCATCGCATCGTTGGCCGCGCCGGATTGCACGGCCTGACTCAGCATTTCGATCGCTGCCTGCGGATTCTCGTCCTGCTGCAGCATGAACGCGAGCATCTCCTGCGCGACTTTGATGTTCGGACTCGATTTGAGAATCGCGCGCAGAGTCTCGATCGCTTTCGCGAGCTGACCGGTTTGATACAGCGCGACGGCATCGTGCAGTTCGTTGTCGACGCCGATGAGATTCTTCGGATCGTCGGCGACGGTGTACTCCTTCGCCTCCGCCGTGCCGGAGATGTAGCCGAGACTCATCAGCAGCGCTTTTTGTGAAGGGTCGACGCTGCGACGCGCGGCTTCGCGATTCGGCGCGGCATCAGCGAGGCGTTTACGCAACGCGAACAGATTGCGGCGATCGGTGGTCGCGAGGTTGTTCGCTTCGGCAGGATCCTTCGCAAGATCGTAGAGCTCGGGCAACGGCAGATCGATGTACTTGCGGCCGTCGTGAATCAATCCGACGAGCGGCGCCCATCCGCGATTCAGCGACGCGGAGAGCGATTCGAAGTAACTGTCGGTCGCGGGTTTGTTGCCGAAGAGATCGTGTCCCGGAAGGCCGGCGGGAATCTGCGCGCCGACGCGATGCAGAATCGTCGGTACAAGATCGACGTGTCGCGCGCTGGTGTTTTCTTTTTTCGATGCGCGATCGGGATCGAGGACCAGCAGCGGAACTTTCAGCGTCGATTCGTATGCGAAGAGTCCATGCGTTTGCTCGCCGTGATCGCCGAGCGCTTCACCGTGATCGGCGGTGATGATGACGACGGTGTTCGGTCGCGCGTCGAGAATGGGTTGCAGAAAGCGCGAGAGCTGATCGTCGACGTATGCGATCTCGCCGAGGTACGGCGCGTCGCGATATTGATCGCGGAACGGAGCGGGAGGATCGTACGGCGCATGCGGATCGTACAGATGCACCCACAGAAATTTGCGATTCTGCGTTGATTCGTACCACGTGCGCGCGGCGGCGAGCGTTTCTTCCGCGGGCCGCTCCTGCACGACGAAGTCGAGCGGATTCGAGGCTTCGCGATATTTGTCGTCGTAGACGTCGAAACCCGCGTTCAAGCCGAAGCGCGAGTCGAGTGGAAATGCACTGACGAACGCGCCGGTCGCGTAACCGGCGCTTTTCATCATCGCGCCTAACGTCGGATGCTTCGCGTCGAGCACGAAGCCGGCGTTGTCGCGAAGGCCGTGCTGATAGGGCTAGAGACCGGTGAGGATGTTCGTGTGCGACGGCAGCGTGACGACGTTGTGCGCGTGCGCGTTGGTGTACACGATGCCGCGCGCGGCGAGGCTGTCGAGATACGGCGTCTTCACGCGCGTGTTGCCGGCGAAGCCGAGGGAATCGGCGCGGAGCGTGTCGATCGTGATGAGGATGACGTCGGGCGCACCGCGGCGATGACGTTGCCATGTGATCGCGCCTGCGATCGCAACGATCGCGACGATCGTCATCACGATCGCGATGAGTTTCGTTCGTGTGGTCATCGTTGGAAGCGTGCGTCGCGCGGAAACTGCTCGCGTCCTTTCGCGGTCCAGTAGCGTACGCCGTTGGCGTCGCCGAGAATTTTCATCGTCTCGACGATGGCCGCGTAGCTCTGCGGGGTTGGTGCGCGATCGATGAGTTGAAAGACGAGCGGTGTCGCATCGTTGCCGCGCCCTTCGCTCACGAGCAGCACGATGAGACTTTGATACGCGCGCGCATCGGTTGGTGCGAGCTCGATCTCCTGACGAAACGCCGCTTCCGCTTCACGATCGCGTCCGAGTCGTGCGAGCAGATCGCCGCGAAGAAACGCGAGTCCCGCGAATGCTGGTTTGTTTTCCGCGATGACGATGCGCGCCGCTTCATCGGCTTCCGCAAGCGCTTCGGCATCGCGGCCTGTTTGCTTGAGCACGCGCGCGAGCGTCACGCGTGCAGCCGCGCGATCGCCACCGGTCGTCGCGCTGCGCGCTTGTTTTTCAGCGGTCGCGAGATCGCCGCGCGCCAATGCGACGCGCGCGAGAATCTCGTGCGCACGCGGCGCGTCTTTCGAAAGAACGAGCTCCGCGTGTTGCGCGGCGTCGTCGAGATGTCCGGCTTCGAGTGCGAACTCGGCCACGGCGATCGCGAGCACCGACGATTGCGGATTCGTCTTCAATCCTTCTTTCGCCGCGGCGATCGCTTCGTCGCGACGTCCCATGCGCCAGTACGTTTTCGCGGTGACGTCCCAGACGTCGGTCATGGTGGGATGGCCACGCAGGATTTCGCGAAATGCGCTCAACGCCTCGGCATCTTGTCCCGCGCGAAACTTTGCGAACGCGGTGCGCAGATCGCGGAACGTTTGCTTTTCGTCTTTCGGATCGGGGAGTGATGCCGAATCCGTTGCGGGTGCGCCGCTGCCGATGTATCCGAGTGCCGCGAGTTTCGCCGCTTCTTCCGGCGCGATCGCGGCGGGCGATGCGGCCGGAACGATCATCGGTGCGATCGCTTTTTTCATCGACGCGTACGTGCGGCGATCGTCGTCGATCAGATTCTTCGTTTCGCCGGGATCCGATGCGAGGTTGTACAACTCGGGACGCGGCGCCTGGATGAAATGTTTCGAGCCATCGTTGAGCGAATGCAGGTCGCTCCAGCCGAAATGCAGACGCGGATAAAACGTCTCGCTGTAGACCGCGCGCGGAGTGACTTCGCGAAAGATCGGCCGCGCCTCGACGCCCTGCGGCAACGCGATCTGCAGCTGATCGAGGATCGCGGGCATCACATCGCGCAAGCCAACCGCTTCGGTCACACGTGATGCGCGCGTTGCATGCGGCAGCTTCACGAGCAGCGGCACCTGAATGCTTTCGCGATAGAGAAAGATCCCGTGTTCGTCCTCGCCGTGATCGCCGAGACCTTCGCCGTGATCGGAGAGCAGAACGATCAGCGCATCGTCGTAGAGTCCGCGCGATTTCAGATCGTCGAGAAAACGACCAACGATCGCATCGGCGGATGCGATCTCGGCATCATATGGTTTGTATTGCGATCGATACGGTTCCGGCGCGTCGTACGGCGCGTGTGGCTCGTACACATGCAGCAGAAAGAAGAACGGCTGCGATGCGTGCGTTGCGAGCCAGTCGCCCGCGGCCTTCTCGGTTTCGACGCCGCTGCGTTGAATGCCGCCGAGGGATTGATCGGCGCGTTGCGGGATGCGGTCGTCGAAGAAATCGAATCCGCGATTGATGCCGGTCTCCGCGCGCAACACGTATGCCGACACCGCGGCACCGGTTGCGTAGCCGTTGCGCTTCAGGATCTCCGCGAGCGTTGCGTGATTCGCGTTGAGCGAAAAGCCCGCGTTGTCGCGAACGCCGGTATCGGCGGGAAGCAGTCCGGTGAGGATCGTTGCGTGTGAGGGGAGCGTGAGCGGCGAGTGGCTGTACGCGCGCTCGAAGACGATCGCCTCACGCGCGAGCGCATCGATCGCCGGAGTGCTGACGCCGCGATAGCCGTACGCGGGCAGATGATCGGAGCGCAGCGTATCGATCGAAATGATGATGACGGGTGTGCGTGCGGCGGTCTCGGTTCGAGCCCGGCCGCATCCGAAAAGCGTTGCTGCCGCCAGACCGAGGATGACCCACCGCATGGGCGCGCATGATAACCGCGATGCGGAGCGCCGGCGCCTTCGCCGCCGTTCACGGAATGACGCGGGCGTGGCGCCCGCGATCCAGCCGACGTTGGCGTCGGCGCTCCGATTTTCGTCGGCCAAAACAAAAGGCCCGTCATTGCCGACGGGCCTCTTACGCGCGCCGAAGCGGACGATGCGCGATGCGGAGCGCCGGCGCCTTCGCCGGCTGGAGCGGCGACGCCTCGGCGCCGTTCACCCACTGCCGCGGGCGTGGCGCCCGCGATCCAGCCGACGTTGGCGTCGGCGCTCCGCTTTCGTCGGCCAAACCAACCGGCCCGTCGTTTTACCGACGGGCCTTTCTCCCAGGGAAATGAAACGAACTTAGAACTTGAGACGCGCGCCGAAGCGGACGATGCGCGGGCTCATGAGCGTCGAGATGTGGTTGTACTGCGGAGCCGTTCCGTCCGCACCGACGTCGAGCAGCGTGTTGCGATCGAGCACCGTGTGCGAGTTGAGAACGTTGAACACATCGACCGAGAAATTCAGGCCGATGCTGTTCGGCAGCATGAAGTCCTTGGCGAGACGCAGATCGAGATTGGTGATGTTCGGAAGACGGCTGTCGTCGAAGTTCTCGGAGACGAGCAGATTCTTCTGCGTACCTTCTCTGCGATCGCGGAACTGCACGCGATACGGGATCAGATAGCCCTCGCGACCGTTGAGCGCCGCGCCGAAGCTGAGCTGCCACGGAAGCTGGTACACGCCGGTGAGGCTATAGGCCCAGCGTGAGTTCATGTAGTTGTTGCCGATGCCGCCGCCCGAAGCGACCGTCGCGCCGTCGCACACCGAGCAGCTGTCGAACGAGTTCGTGCTGTTGCTCAGCAGCGGGGAGGGATCGACGATCGCGTCCGGACCGACGCTCTGCGTCCAGTCGGAGATCGTGATGTTCGCGCGCATCATCCAGCGATCGGCCATGCGCTTCACCGCCGACAACTCGACGTCCTGATACGTCTGTGAGTAATCGTCACGATTCGTGAAGACGTAATTCACCGGCGTGGGCACGCCCGCTTTCAACGTGTAATACGGGACGCTGTAGCTCTGCCCGTTCGGCAGCTTGCCGGTGCGCGTACCCGCCAGCTCGTAATCCGCGCTGGTGTAGTAGTCGCCCGCGCCGCGCGTCTTCTCGAAGCGATTCCACGTGAAGTTCTTGCTCTTGCGATACGTGTAGTTCGCGCTGACGGCGAAGCCGGGCGTGAGCTCGTACTGCACGCCGGCGATCAACTCGTCGGTGCTCGGCGCCTTCATGCCGTAGTCGATGCGTCCCGGTGAGTAACCGGCCGCGGGATTGTCGGGATCGATGTTCGCGAACGAGTAGATGCCCGAATCGAAGTCGATCTCGTTGCGCTGCACGTTGCGATCGCCGTTCACGTCATCCCAGTAGTAGTACAGATACTGGACTCGATAGAACGGATTCGCGGAGCCGACGTCGCTCGATCCGAGCTGATTGATGTAGTGCGCGTAACTGCCGCGAACGAGTGCGCGTTTGTCCTGGCCGAACGTGTACGTCGCGCCGATGCGCGGCGAGAAGCCATTCCACTCGAGCGACTTCGAATCGCCTTGATAGTCGACGGCCGGCAGGAGATCCGGAACGAGCGGGTTCGCCGGCACGGAGCTCGCGAAATTCTTCGCGCTCTGCCAGTCGTAACGCGCGCCGACATTCAGCGTGAGATCGCCGGCGATGATCGTGTCGCCGACGTAGAAATCTTTGTACTTCGAGCCGAACTTCGGCACGGCGTTTCTCGTCAGCGCGGCGAGAGCCGAGCCGTCATAGAAGTTGCCGAACGTCTGGTTGCCCGGCCACGACGTCTCCGAGCTGACCGGCGTGTCGCGATATTCGAAGCCCCACTTCAGCTCGTGGCTGATGCTGCCGGTGGAGACGTAGTTCGAACCGTCGATGCGGTAGTCCTTCTGCGGGACGTCCTGCTGGAAGTAGTTGTACGTGCGGTGCCAGCCCGCGGCGACGTCGGGATGCGAGCGCGTGTAGCTGCTGCTGCTCCACCAGGCATTGACGTCGCGGCCGCCGATCGGCATGAGCTCGTAGCCGTTCTCGATGATGCCCACGAGACCGGTGATGTAGAAGTTGCTGCCGAAGACGTGCGTGTCTTCGATCTTGATCACGCTGCCGGGGCCGTCCTGGTTCGTGGCCGTCTCCAGAGGACGCGTGATGCTCAGACCGCGTGCGTTGACGGTCTTGTTGTTGAACATGTAGTACGCCGACGCGCTGTTCGACGGCATGAGCTGAAGATTCAGCTTTCCGTTCCAGCTGGTGATGTTCGTCTTCTGCGGAACGAGAGGACCGGCGATGTAATTGTCGATTTCGTTCTTCGAATACGCGCCCCACAGCCAGAGACGATCTTTCATGATCGGTCCGCCCGCTTCGAAGCCGTAGTCGTTGATGTGATTGATCGAGTTTGCAGACGAGAGATACGACTGCGCTTCGCTCGGAATCTCGGCGTCGGACTGGAACTCTTTGTCCGTCCAGAAGTAGCGGCCCGATCCCGAGAGATCATTCGTGCCGCGCTTCGAAACCATGTTGATCTGCACGCCCGGCGTGCGGAGACGCGGATCCGAGCCACCGGTCGTGATCTGCATGTCCTGGAAGGAATCGAAGTCGTAGTAGAAGTTCGACGTACCGGTCGCCTGCATTTCGGTGACGTTGACGCCGTCGAGGTTCCACTCGGTCTGATGACGCTCGATGCCTTTGCCGATGAAGTACGACTGGCTGCCGGACTGATTGCCGCCGACGTTCACCGAGCTCACGAGGACGCCCGGCACGGTCTGCAGCACGACCCACGGATCGCGCGCCGAAGGTACTTCGCGCAATTCCTGTTCGTTGATCTCCGAACCCGTGCCGGTGTTGCGCACGTCGATGACCGGGGTCGCACCGGTGATCGTGATCTCTTCGGAAACCGCGGGCTTCAGTGTGAAGTTGATCTGTGAGTTCGCGCCGATGCTGACGTCGACGGCGCGAATGGTGGGCGAGAACCCGCTCAGGTCCGCACGGACCTGATAGCGGCCAGGAGCCTGGTTGAGAAACCGGTAGCTGCCGTTCGCATCGGTGACGAATACCTGTGGTGCACCGATTCCGGAGAGTGTGACAGTCACGCCCGGAATCGGGCTGCCGGCATCATCGACGACTGTGCCGACCACGTTGCCGCCCGCGGTCTGCCCGAATACTGCGTGCGTAGCGAGCAGTGTCAGCCCGGCGGTGAAGGTCATGATGAGCCGGACATACCTCTGCAAGCGCTGGAAACGATTCAAGGTGCTCCCCCCTTATTACGATGTGATCCGACGATGGATGGAAAACACTGATCCCGATTTGTGACGAAGTCAACCAATTTGGGCAATTCGTCACAAATCGACCTTAGAATCCGCGGCCGATGCGCAGACGCTGGACTCTCTTTCTCCTCGCCACGCTCGTCCTCACACCTCTGACTTTCGCGCAAACGAAACGGCCGTTGTCTCTCGACGACCTGCCGAAACTGCGCAGCGTTGGCGGCCCGCAGGTCTCGCCCGACGGGCGCTGGATCGCGTACACGGTCGGTACCGTTGACGCGGAAAAAGATCGCCGCGACTCCGATCTCTGGATGGTCGGATGGAATGGCGAAGATCGCGTGCGACTAACGTCGCTGCCCGACAGCAGCGAGAGCAAACCAGGATGGAGTCCGGACGGACGCTATCTCGCATTCATCGCCACGCGCGGCGACGAAGAAGCGAAGAAGAAGGGCGGGCAGGTCTGGCTGCTCGATCAGCGCGGCGGCGAAGCACAGAAGCTCACGGACATCAAAGGCGGCGTGTCGGATTACGCGTGGTCGCCGGACAGCAAGCGTCTCGTGCTCGTCGTGAATGATTTCGATCCGAATTCGGAGCCGGAGAAGAAGGAAGGCTGGAAGCGCAAGACGGCTCCGCCGATCGTGATCGATCGCTATCGATTCAAGGAAGACGGCGATGGTTACCTCGGCATGCTGCGCTCACACTTGCAGTTGTTCGATGTGCAATCGCGCACGGCCGAAGTGTTGACGAGCGGGACCTTCGACGAGAAGACGCCGAGCTGGTCGCCGGACGGAAAGCTCATCGCTTTCGTGAGCAATCGCGAAAAGGATCCGGATCGCGTCGACAACCTCGACGTCTTCGTGATCGAGCCGAAGAAGGATGCGGAGCCGCGTCGCGTGACGACGTTCGTCGGCCGCGACACAGGCCGTCCGGCGTGGAGTCCGGACAGTCAGTTCATCGCGTATTTGCAGGGCGATGAGCCGAAGTACAGCGCGTACAACTTGTACAAGCTCGCGGTCGTTCCGGCCGCGGGCGGAACGCCGCGCGTGCTGACCGCGTCGCTCGATCGCGCGGTGCAGGAGCCGTTGCTCTGGAGCGCGGACGGCAAGTCGATCACGTTTGTCGTGCAGGACGATCGCATCACGTACGTCGCGCGCATGCGGGCGAGCGGCGGCCGCGTCGAGCCCTTGACGACGGGACGACGCGTGGTGTCATCGATCACTGCAGGCAAGGACGGCGCGCTCGCATTGCGCGGTGCGACTGCCAGCGAGCTCGATGAAGTGCACGTGCTGGAGAACGGCAATCTTCGCCGCGTCACGCACGAGAACGATGCGTGGCTGAGTGATGTGCAGTTGGCGACGGTCGAAGATTTTTCGTGTCGCGCAAAAGACGGCAACGAGGTGCACGGGCTGATGTTCAAGCCGCCGTCGTACGTGCCGGGACAAAAGTATCCGACGCTGCTGAACATTCACGGAGGCCCGAACAGTCAGGATCAGCACGCGTTTCATCTCGACCGGCAGATGCTCGCGGCGAACGGCTACGTCGTGCTGGCGGTGAACTATCGCGGCAGCGCGGGTCGCGGCAATGCGTATCAGAAGGCGATCTTCGCCGACTGGGGCAACAAGGAAGTGCTGGATCTGCTCGCGGCGGTCGATTACGCCATCGCGTCCGGAGTCGCCGATCCCGAGCGCCTCGGCATCGGCGGATGGAGCTACGGCGGCATCCTCACGGACTACACGATCGCGACGGACTCGCGCTTCAAAGCGGCGACGTCCGGTGCCGGCAGCGCATTGCAACTGTCGATGTACGGCAGCGACGAGTACATCTCGCAATACGATCTCGAGCTTGGTCCGCCGTGGAAGAATCGCGATGCGTGGATCAAGGTTTCGTATCCGTTCTTCCACGCCGATCGCATCAAAACGCCGACGCTCTACCTCGGCGGTCAGTCCGATTTCAATGTTCCGATCATCGGCAGCGAGCAGATGTATCAGGCGCTGCGCAGCATCGGCATCGACACGCAGCTCGTGATCTATCCCGGCGCGTACCACGGCATCACGACGCCGAGCTACGTACGCGATCGCCTCGAGCGCTATCTCGCGTGGTTCGGAAAATATCTCGCGCCGAAAAAGGCGAGCTGACACTCACGCAACGTGAATGCGGACGGCCATCCTTGCGGGTGGCCGTTTTTGTTTAGTCCCGGAAGGCGGCAAGTCCTTCCTCGTAAAGATTCAGTAACGATGGACTGCTGGCCGTGCTGCCGTCCGTCACAGCTCCTTCGCGAGACGTTTCCAGCGCGTCGCGACGCCGAACCGATCATGACGATCGAGACGCGGAACCCGAACCACGAAGGAGAATCCATGAAAAAGCGCGTAACTCTGCTGCTGGTGCTCGCCATCGCCATCACCACCGCCCCGGCGGCTCTGGCCAATCACTGCAAACGCTGCCGCCCGTTGTGGGAGGCCTGCCAGAGCGGTCTCACTTCCGGCTTCGTCAACTGCGAGTGGGATGACTCCACCGGAACCTGCATCACCTCGACCGCCTGTAGTCACACCACGGCCGCACAACTCCAGCCTCTCGCCTCCGAATTCGTCGTGGCTTCCGTCGAGCGTCTCGACGAGCCGCAACCCAACACGACTGAAACGCGCGTCGCCTCGCTCGAAGCGGCGACGCCTATCGCCGACCGCTGATCGCCACGCGGTTCCGCGTCTCGAATTCGAAGAAGAGGAGATCGTGTCATGCCGCTGCTGCCGATGCTGATTTTGCTCGCCGCCATCACGCCATCTCGCGGCGCGATCGAAGCCACCGTCCAGGGGACGAATCAGCCGTTGGAGGTGGAGTTGCTGTTGCGCAATGCATCCGATGATTGGGACGAAATCGATCACAAGACTCTCGCTGCCGATGTTCGCCGCGTGCGTTTCGACGGACTCGCGTCGGGCATGTATCAGGTTCGCTTTCGCGGCTCTGCTCCCACCGAGCAACTCGGAACGAAGGTCGCGCTCGGGCAGGACGACATTCGTTCGACGACGATCGCGATTCAGCCATTCACGCTCCACGGCCGGGTGATCGTCGGCGATACGAATCTCAGCACCGGAACACTCACACTGCGTCACTCCGAACTGCGATGGCGCACTGCAATTCGTATCGACGCCGACGGCACGTTTCGCGCGCCGTTCTGGCAGCGCGGCGCATTCACGTTCGATGTTCGCGGCCCTGCATTGCCGACGTCATTCACCGACTCGCTCGATGTGCAAAGCGATCGCGCCGTGAACATCGCGATTCCTGATGGCCGCATCACCGGCGTCGTGCGCGATCGCGAGAGCGGCGCGCCGGTGCCGAATGCAGTCATCGGATTGCAAACGAATCGCGCCGACGGCGAACAGCACGTGCGATCGATCAGCGACGCTGACGGCAGGTTCAATTTCGTTGGCATTCGCAATGGCACGCACGTCGTTCGCGTGTATCCGCCGCACCAGCTCGAGCCGGAGCCGATCGAGTTGTCGCTCGATGATGCGCATCGATTGCGCGAGCTCGATGTGCGCGTCGATGCAGGACGCGCGATCGCGTTCACGGTGATCGATCGTGAAAACGATCCGGTTGCGAACGCGAAAGTCTTTGCGGTCACGGAGGGCAAGCTGCGCGCGCGCACGACGACGGATGAAGACGGACGCGCAACGATCGCCGTGCCTGTAAACGAGGCCGTGACGTTGTTTGCGCTTGGCGAAGAAGGTCCGTTCGGCATGTTGCGCCTTCCGCGCGATGCGGAGAGCGGGCGCATGCAATTTCATCTGCCACGATCGACATCGTCGCTGCTCATTCGCGCGCAGACGGTGACCGGCGCGACGATGCCACCGTTCTCGCTGCTCATGCGCTACAACGGCGTGCTGGTGCCGACCGAAGTCGTGGAGGAGCTCGCGAATGTGCAGGGACTCGAGCTCGTGACGAACGCGCGGAGTGAAGCGCGACTCGAAAACATCCCGAGCGGGAGTTACGAGTTCTGGCCGTATCGCACGGAAGACGAAGCGCAGTCGATTGCCGCGTCGGCGGAGACTCTGCTCGCACCGATTCAGGTCAATGTGAAAACAGGGGAGAACAAGATTGCAGTGAAGTTTGCGGGACGACGGTGAATGGAACTTAATCCGTCAACACACGATCGATGTACGTCGCATGCTCGCGCGCGTACGACGGGTGCAGATGCGTCGAATCGCGATAGATCGGATGTCCGCGCTCGAACCTCGGACATTCAGCATTCGGACAAAGCAACGGCAGCGGATCGATCACGATCGCACCAGCCGTTGTCGCGAACTCGCGAAGCGCAGCGCGCGTTCCCGCACTTGCATCGAGAATCTCGCGCAGCGGCACGGGCGACGTCACGATCTCGCCGTGCGCGAGATCGATCGTCGCGCGTGGATCGAGTTGCGCCGACGTCGGTCCCGGCAGGATCACATACACGCGTTTGCCCATCGTGGTGAGTGAGCGAATCTCATCGCCGAGTCGCTGCAACGCCGCGAGTCCGGCGGACGTTGGCGTCGCGCCGAGGTAGGCCTGCCAGTAGGCGCCGAGGACGATGCGCGTCACTCGCGGATCGCGCGCCTCGCGCAGCGCAAACGCCAGCCACGCCGAGCACACATCGCCGCGAGAACTGCCGAGATTCGGCATCGGCGGACATCCGGCATTCGTCGCGAACCACAACTCCGGCACACGCGAATGCGTTCGCACTGCATCGATGCGCGACCAGTACTGCTCGAGATGCGAGTCGCCGATGAACAACACGACTCCCGAAGTGTTGCCCGGTACGGTCGAACGAACGAAGTTCGATGTGCGGCCGAAGTTCTCGCCGTATGGATACTCCCACGCGTGCGTCGCGGTGAGGAGCTCGTCGATCGCGGGACTGGAGAGCCGCGCG
The DNA here is from genome assembly GCA_051953135.1 of Thermoanaerobaculia bacterium. Lineage (GTDB taxonomy): Bacteria > Acidobacteriota > Thermoanaerobaculia > Gp7-AA8 > Gp7-AA8 > QHVT01. Next base: position 13,234 of record JBQCJC010000070.1, read on the forward strand.
TTGATGCGATGCGCGTACACGATCCAGCCGAACGCCGCGAGCACCGCGAGAATCGCGCAGACCACACGCAGCTTCGTCGAGAACGTCGTCACGTGGCGAACCGGCGTTTCGACGAAGCGGTAAGTGAGTGTTGCCAGCACGAACGCGATTGCGATGAGTGCGATGCGCGTCAGCGCGCTCAATTCGTTGCGCATCGCGATGCGCGCAAATGAAAGCAGCGGCCAGTGCCCCAAGTACAACGGATAGCTGATCAGACCGATGAACACGAACGCGCGACTCGAAAGCACGACGCGGTTGATGAGCGCCTGTGGTCCCGCGGCAATCGTCAACGCGGCGCCGAGCACCGGGAGCAACGCCCACCATCCGGGAAACGCGGTGCTTTCCCGAATGAAGACGAGCGACGCAATCAGGAACGCGATGCCGCTCCAACTCGCAAACTCCGCGAGCGCGCGACGTTCCGTCACGCGGCGCGTTCCGATCACAGCCATGAGCGAGCCGATGCCGAGCTCCCACAAACGCGTGACCGGGAGATAGAACGTGTACACCGGATAGCGTGTGACGCCCCACGCGTTGATGACGAACGACGCGAGCACGATCAGCGCGAGCAGTGCGATGCGAATGCGCACGCGCGCCTTCCACAACATCGCGAGCAGCAGCGGCCAGACGAAGTAGAACTGTTCTTCGACGCCGAGGGACCCGAGATGGAGGAGCGGTTTGTGCTGCGCGGTCCAGTCGAAATAGCCGCCCTCGCGTGTCAGCGCGAGATTCGACACGAACGCCGCGCCCGCGAAGAGATGCTTTCCGAACGAGCGCCATTCATCGGGAAGAAGAATCATCCACGCCGCGAGAGTGGCTGCGATCAGCATCGTCGCGAGCGCGGGGAAGATTCGTCGCACGCGTCGTTGATAGAAGCGCGACAACGAGAACGTGTTCGACGACAACTCGCCGGCGATGACGCCGGTGATCAGATAGCCGGAGATGACGAAGAAGATGTCGACGCCGGTGAAGCCGCCGGGAACGCGCAGCGGCCATGCGTGAAACGCAATCACCGCCGCCACCGCGATGGCGCGCAATCCATCGATGTCCGGCCGATACTTCGGACTCGTTGCGCTCACTCGCGCGCGAGTGTAACGCGCGCACAAACATCCAAACGCGGCGCCCGCACGTAGTGGCGAGCATGAGAACGTTGAACGCACTGCTCGCCATCACGCTCGTCGCATCGTCGCTCGCTGCCGTCGCACAACAACCGCCCGCTGAGTTGCGCAAGCTCGATTTCATGGCCGGATCGTGGAAGTGTTCCGGCGATGTGTTCGAGACGCCGATGGCTCCCGCGCACAAAAGCTCAGGCACCGTCGAAGTGAAATGGAGTCACGACGGGCACTGGCTCGCGTTCACGTACGCGGAGAAGAAATCCGCGGCGGCGCCGATGCCGGTGACGTTCAGTGGCTACATCGGTTTCGATCCCGAGCAAAAGCAGTACGTTCTCGGCGGCGTCGACTCCCTCGGCGGCTACAACACCGAGGCCAGCATGGGCATGGAGAACGATGCCTTCGTCTTCACCGGCCCGTGGCACATGGGCACGATGACCGCTAACTCGCGCGACACATTCACGCGCAAGAGCGACCGTGAGCTCGTCCACATCGGCGAAGTCGAGATGAACGGCCAGTGGGTGAAGTTCACGCAGGACAACTGCATGAAGTGATCAGGGTCGCACGTAGCGCCCGTCATCATTTTGTCGAAAGACTTCGCGCGTTCGTGCGTCGACTCGCCATCGGCCGAGGAGGCGAGACGTGCCGCCGCCGGCACATGAGTGCCAGACCTCGAACGCGTACCCTTC
>JBQCJC010000071.1:0-9376 GCA_051953135.1 Thermoanaerobaculia bacterium
TACCGCCCTTTCCCCTGCCGCTTCGCCTCATAGAGCGCTTCATCCGCGCGCTTCTTGAACGCGTCCGGCGATTCGCCTGGATGCGCAATCACAACACCGGCGGATGCCGACAATTGCAATTGTGCGTCGTCGAATTGAAACGACGATCGCGTCAATCGCGCGTAGACGGCATCAAGCACAGTGCGAGCGGGATCGTCCGTGGCATCAGGAAAGAGGATCGCGAATTCATCACCGCCGACGCGAGCAAAGATATCGCCGGGTCTCAATTCAGAACGGACCGTGTTCGCAAACGTGATCAATGCCGCATCACCAGCGGCATGGCCAAGCTGATCGTTGATCGGTTTGAAATGATCGAGATCGAGGATCGCCATCGCCCCGCCACCATTGATCAGCGCTTTTGATAACGCCTCATTGAAATAGCGAACGTTGTAAATCCCGGTGAGCGCGTCGTGCGTCGCGAGGCGTAGTAATTCCGCCTCCTGCGACACATTGCGCAGCGTGAGGATCGTCGACGTATCGGTTTCTCCCGCGAAGCGAAAGGGCACGCTGCTGGCTTCGAACGTTTGTCCCTGGATCTCGATTCGGCGCTCTTCGCCGCGTAAGGTCCGCGCGGCCCACCATCGCTCCTCGAATCCCGGACGGGACAGTAATTCGCTGACGTCGGCATTGAAATACAGTTGCCCGAGAACTTCCTCCGCGGGACGATTCGCGTAAAGCAGTAATTGCCGCGACGAGAGAATCAACAGCGGATCAGGAACGGCATCAAACGCGGCTTTGAGATAATTCTGCTCGGTCACGTCGTCGAGGACGAGATAAACGTAACTCGATCCTTCATGATCGACGCTGTAGCAGCGAACATTCGCGACATGCGCGACGCCGTCGCGATAATAAACGGTACTGAGGATCGTACCGTTGCCGCGTGCAATGAGCGCATCGACGCGCTCGGGCTGCGTGAACTCGATGGCATCGAACAACATCAGCGCGGGCTCGTCGCGGATGAATGTGCGTCGAAAGGCATCGCTGCCATCGACGATTGCACGGGTATTGCGATCGACGACCACGCTCGGCTGCGGCGAGGCTCTCAAGACCGCATAAAACAAATCCTCGGCACGCCGTTTCGCACGACGCTCGCGAGCCTGTGCTAATTCGCGTTCAATGGCGGCCGTCAATCGCGTCAGTCGATGCTTGAGCAGATAATCCGACGCACCGGCGCGCATTAATTCCACGGCCGTTTCCTCGCCGACGGCTCCCGACACGACAATGAACGGCAAATCCGTCCCGCTGGTTTTCAATGTATCGAGCGCATCGGGCGCGGAAAATCGCGGCAGGTTGTAATCACTGACCACAATGTCCCACTCCTCGGCATGCAACGCGTCCAGCATTTCCTCGCGCGTCTCCACGCGGCGAATGTGCGGATCGATTCCACCGTGCTGCAACGCCAGGGTGAAATGCGCGGCGTCGAGATCGTTATCCTCGATCAGGAGCAGGCGAACGGACTTGCTCATGCCTGCACGATTTCCTTAGGCACGTGACCCGCGGTGAAATAGATCGTCGCGCCCTTCCCCACCTCGCCCTCCGCCCACGCTTTACCGCCGTGACGCATGACGATCTTCTGCACCGTGGCCAGACCAATGCCCGTGCCCTCGAATTCGCGACTGGAGTGCAATCGCTGGAATGGCCGAAACATCTTCGCGGCCTGCGCGGGATCGAAGCCCGCGCCATTGTCGCGAACATAAAACGCCGGCTCATGACCATGATTCAGAACGCCGAATTCAATGCGCGCATCATTCCGACCGCGCGTGAATTTAAACGCATTAGCCATGAGGTTTTCGAGCACAGCGCGCAATAAACGTGCATCGCCGACGACCCGTGCCCCATCGCCGATCTCAAATCGCACCTGACGTTCCGGCGCGTTTTGTTGCAATTGATCCGCAACAGCGCGTGCGATGGAACTGAGATCGACGTTATCGTGCGACAGGTCCGCGCGAGCGAGTCGCGCCATTTCGAGCATGCCCTCAATGAGCTCGCGCATTTGCCGGCAGCCTTCAATCATCCACTTGAGATATTCGCGACCCGACTCGTCCAGCTGATCCGAATAATCCTCGCGCATCGCCTGCGCGAATCCGTCGACACTGCTCAATGGCGCCCGTAAATCGTGCGAGACCGCGTAAGCAAACCCTTCCAGTTCTTTATTCGCCGTCTCAATCTCTAACGCATGGCGGCGGAACGCGAGCTCGTGTTCCTGCATTTGTCCGACGAGCGTGTTAATTGACGATCCGAGCGTTCCGGCCAATCCGGCCTGCGCTTTGACGCGCTGCGAGTAATCCCGCTCGCGCGCGGCACGATCGACGACATCGACGATCGGCTGCACGCGTCGCACAAACGCGCGCTGCAGCAGTTTGCCCGCCAATGCGCCTAACGCCAGTCCCGCAATCATGCCGATCGCCAGAATTCGAAACCACCATGAAATGCGCACGGCCAATGCGGCGCTCGAAAGCTCAGTACAAAACGTCGTTCCGCCTGCTCCCGGCGTACAAACGATTTCACCTGCCGCAATGCGCGTTGCGATCGACGTCGCGACCCCGCGCTTCAATGCGCGTGCAGGCGTTGCCGCAATCAATGCGCCGTTTGCGGCGTACAACTTCGCGGACGTGATGGATGGAATTCCATCGAGTGCATGCTCTGTGTCGCCGGCACGCAATGATGTTTCGACGCGCGTGGAAGCCGCAGCCGCGGCATCGGCGAGCTCGCGGCGCGTCGTAACTATGTCCACGATCGCGACGACGAGCAATGCCCCTGTAAGTGCAATGCACGTAATCCACAAACCAATGGTAAAAGCAGTTCGCTCTAACGATTTGTATCTGGCCATTGCGGCGGCCTGCGTCTTGCAGAGTTCCCTTGCAAATTTTCGGCCTCACGGAGAGACGAAGTTGAACGCGCCGGTTCGTGTGGTGGTGCTGCTGGCCGCCGTGGGTGGATTGCTCTCGGCCTGCCGTGAGCGACAAGAAGCTGTTGCCGCCGAAACGCCGGCGCTCGAGATCAAAGCCGAAGTGACGCAGCCGCGCACCGCGACTGTGGTTGCGCCGTTCGATGGCCGCATCGACGCCATTCGCGTCGCCGAGGGAGCGAGCGTTCGCGCGGGCGACGTCGTCGTCACGATCAACAATCCCGGCGTGCAGCGCGATCTCGCGTATGCCCGCGCGCAGCTCGCACTCGCCGAACATCGTTTGCGTCAGGCGCAAACACCGCATCGGGCGTTGAAGCCGCGAACCGACGATTCGCGAGAGCGCATTCGCATCGCGCAGAGCATCGCCGAGCAGCGCAAGTCGCGTCTCGATCGCTACGAAAAACTCTTCGCCACGCGCGACATCACGAAGGACGAGCTCGAGGTCGCGCGCATCGAGTACGCCGCCGCAATGCGCGATCTCGAAGCCGAGCGTCGCAACGTCGCGAACGAGCAGGTCTCGCCATCGCAAACGAGCGATCCCGAGTTGTTGCGGCTCGACGTCGATCGAGCGCGCGCCGAGGTTGCGGTGATCGAGGATCGCGGCCGCTTGTTGAGCGTCGCCGCGCCCATCAACGGCGTCGTCACGCGCATCGTTGCGGAACCGGGCGATTCGATCTTTCCGCGCGATCCGTTGTTCGAGGTCACCGACGCGTCCACGGTCGAAGTGCGCGGCGCGATCGCGCCCGAGTTGTTGCGTCACGTGCGCGCCGGCATGCCGGTCGACGTGAAAGTCTTCACCGTCCCGCCGCGCCGCTTCCGCGCGTCGATCAAAACCGTCATTCCACCCGCCGCCGGCGCGGGCGCGACGATCACCGTTCCGGTCTCGAATCCGGATGGCGTCCTGCAACCCGGCACGACCGCGATCATCACCGTGAGGTAATGCATGCGCCGAATCGTGCTCGCCGGACTCGTCGCAATTTTTGCAGTACACGCAAACGCTGAAACACTCACATTCGAGCAGGCATTGAGTCGCGCGATGCAAACGCGCGGCGTCGATACGGCATTCAACGCCGGCATCGCGCGTCTCGAAGAACCGTTCGGACCAACGCTGCCGACGGTGCGCATCGAAGGCGCGGCGCAACGCGCGGAGAACATCGAGCTCGCGAACAACGACGCGATTCGCTTCGATGCGCTGTCGTTGCTCGTCAACGTCGACTATCCGCTGTTTGAAGGTGCGTCGCGCAGCCGGCGACTCGCGCTCGCCCGCACGTCGGGACAATTGTTTCGTCGACGCGCACTCGATGAAGCAGAGACCGTATTTCGCGAAACGCTCGACGCGTTCACCGATCTCTACATCGCGCAAAGTCGCGCGGAATTGATGAACGCCGGCGCAAATCAGGCGGCGACGCTGCGCGCTCGCGCCAGCACGCTGCTCGACCTCGGGCAAATCACGACAACGACCGCGGCAACGTGGGAAGAGCAGGCGCTCGCCGCCGAATCGCAGCGGCTCGATTTGGAGCTCGCGCGCATGGACGCGGAGACGCGGCTCAAGCAGCTCCTCGGCGATGCATCGAACGAGACGCTCATCGCGTCGCTGAATTTCGATGCAATCGAACCCGTGAGCGTCGATCCATCGCTCGAGCGCGATGCGCTCGTCGATCGCGCAGCATTGAACGAAACGCAGAAGCAACTCATCGTCGAAGAGCTCGAACTGCAGAAGCGACCGAAGCTGCTCGTCTCCGCATTCGGCGGCGTCGCATCGGTGCCGGAGAGTTTCCGCAGCGCAACCGATGACGGCGCGTACGGAATCTACGGAGTGCGCATGTCGCTCACGCTGCCATCGCTCGATGCCGCGAACGCGACACGTCTCACCGAGGCGAAGCTCGAGCTCGAAGATGCAACGCGCGCGAAATCGGCGGCAACAATCGCGACGCGCACGCGCGCCGATCTGCTGTCGCTTTCGAGGAACGCGATCGATCGCCGCATCGAGATTCTCGAAAAGCAACTCGCGCTCGCAAAGCAGCGACAGGAATCGATGTCGCGTCTCGTCGACGGCGGCGTGCGCACGGAATCGGATCTCTTCAACGCGACACTCGAAGTCGCGAAACGCGAAAGCGATTTGCTTGCGATTCGCGCGGAGCGCTGGCGACTCGCGCAGCAAGCGCGTCATGCGCAACTGCAGAAGAAAGCGAGCATCGCGGTGCCGCGCATCGGAGATCCGCTGCCGTGACGCTCTCCGTGTTGATGACGACCGAGGGAACGTACCCGCATTCCGCGGGCGGCGTCAGCACGTGGTGCGATGCGCTGCTGCGCAACACACCGGAGGTTCGCTACACGCTGCTGCCGTTGATGATGAACCCGCACATCGAGCTCAAATACGAGCCGCCGTCAAACGTGCGCCGCATTCTCAACGTGCCGCTGTGGGGCGTCGAAGAACCATCTGAATTCATCACCGACATTCCGTTCGCGACATTGTTCGATCGCAAACGACAAACATCCGCGGACGCAATCGAATCGAAATTCGTCCCGTTGCTGCGCGACTTCCTCGCGTTCGTGAATGGCGGCGATGACGTCGAGCAATTCGGACGCACGCTCGTCGCGATGGAAGATTACTTTCGCGCGCACGACTACAACGACACGTTCAAATCGGCCGCGACGTGGCGTGCGTTTCGTGCGGAGATGGAGGCGTTCAGCGCGCGCTCGCGCGAACCGTTGCCTGGTCCCGAGCATCGCCTGCCATCGCTCTTCGATCTCACCGAGTGTCTGCGCTGGCTCTATCGATTTCTGATCGTGCTCAACGCGCGACCGCCGCGCGTGAGCGTGACGCACGCGACCGCCGCGGCGTTCTGCGGGATTCCGTGCATCACCGCGAAAGTGCGTCACGGCACCCCGATGATTCTCACGGAGCACGGCGTGTATCTGCGCGAGCAGTATTTGTTTCTCTCGCGCTTTCGCCGCCTGTTTTTTTGCAAACAATTCCTGCTGAATCTGATCACCGCGATCGTGCGCGCGAACTACCACTTCGCGGACGTGATCGCACCGGTCTGCCACTACAACACGCGTTGGGAAGTGGCGCACGGCGCGCCGCAATCGAAGATCCGCGTGATCTACAACGGCGTCGATCCCGAGGTATGGATACCCGCACCCACGGAGTCACCGATATCCGCACCCCACATCGTCGCCACGGCGCGCATCGATCCGTTGAAAGACATCGAGACCTTTCTTCGCGTCGCCGCGCGCGTGCGCGAAACGCATCGTGATGCGCGCTTCACGATCTACGGCACAGTCGCGGACGACGCGTACTACAAGCGCGTGCTCGCATTGCGCGCGCATCTCAAGCTCGACGATGTCGTGACGATGGGATTGCCGGCGAACGATGTTGTCGCCGCGTTGCACTCGGCGGACGTCGTGCTGCTCACGAGCATCTCCGAGGCGTTCCCGTACTCGGTGCTCGAAGCGATGTCGTGCGGTAAGGCCGTGGTCGCGAGCGACGTCGGCGGCGTGAGCGAAGCGCTCGAAGGTTGCGGCGTGCTCGTGAAACCGCGCGACGACGAGGCGTTCGCGCGCGAAGTGCGATCGCTGCTCGACAATCCCGCCGCGCGTCATCGCCTCGGTGCGAAAGCGCGCGCACGCGTGCTCGATGAGTTTCGTCTCGATCACGCCATCGCGCACTACCTCGCGCTCTACAAACAACTCGGCGAACGGATGGCCGCGTGAGCGCCGCACTCGATTCCTCACGCGACGCCGCGCACGACCTCGGCCAGCAGATCATCGATCTGATCGGCGCGCCGAAGGATGCGTGGGAGATCGCGGCGCAACTCGAAGTGATGGGCTTGCGCGACGTCGATGCACGCGCGTACGACGAACGCGATCTCTTCACGCTCGCGCATCGGTTGTACGCGCAGTTTCAGGACGGCGCGTTCCGTGTCGAGATCGAAGGCGATGAAGACGAGCGCGTGAATCCGGTGCTGCGATTCGTGCGCTACTACCTCACCGGCCTTTCGTTCTCCGTGCCGATGGCGCTGCAGGCGATCGTGATGATCGTGTGGGGCTACGGCATCTGGGGCGCGATCGATCTCGATTCGCGCACCGGCAGTGCGATCGCCCTCGGCTTCATCGCGAGCTACATCGTCACCGGCGGCTTCGCGCAAGCGATCGTGCGCCGCGGCCTCTTTCACATTTATCAAGGTGACGGCTGGCTCGCGCGCTGGACCGTGTTGCGCGCGTACTGGATCGCGTTGCGCATTGTGCTCGTGCTCATCCCGCTCGTGCTGCTCGTGAATCTGCTGCTCGAGCTGCTCCCGTGGTCGATGATGCTGATGGCCGCGGGCTACTACGCCGCGCTGTCGGTGCTGTGGCTCAACTGGTCGATGCTGTATCTGCTGCGCAAGACCGGTTTGTTCGCACTAACGACGGCGATTGCGCTCGGCGCTGTGTTGCTCTCCGCGCTGCAATTCAAACTCGGACCGATCGCATCGAACGCGGTGGGATTGTTCGTCGCCGATGCACTGACGTTCGCGATCGCGTTGCGACATCTCAATCGCATCGCGCGCGACAAGACCGCATCGGAGCCGGTGAATCCGCCGCGACTGACGGTGCTCGTCTACAGCACCTCGCGATTTTTTCTCTACGGCCTGCTGTACAACACGTTCCTGTTCGCGGATCGCGTGATCGCGTGGACCTCGCAGGCCGGCCGCGAAGATTTTCCGCCGTACGGGTTCTGGCTCAACGTGCGTTACGAGCTCGGAATGGATCTCGCGCTCGTCGTCGTCATGGTCTTGAGCGGCGTCGTCGAGTTCGCAACGCAGCGTTTTTCCGAAACGCTCGTTCCGAGTGAGAAGCACATCAAGGTCGCGGATCGACAAACGTTTCTCGATGACGCCGCGCGACAACATCGCACCCGATTGCTGCACCTCGGCATCGCATCGCTCTTCGCGTTCGCGATCGCAATCTTCGTCGCGGACTTTTTGCGCGCGCATGCGGGGCCGCGCTTTCACGAGCCGCTGATGTCGGAGACGACGATGCGCGTGTTCTGGATCGCGGCGATCGCGTACGTGATCTACATGTTCGCGGTGCAGAACATGCTGATCCTGCTGACCATCTCGCGCGTCGATCTCGTCGGGCGTGCGGTGGCGATTGCACTAGCCGCAAACGTTGCCATCGGATTCATCTGCAGTCGCGCGATTCATTACTCATACGCCGTCGTGGGACTGCTCGCCGGCGCGATCGTTTTGTTGCTGCTCACTCGCCGCGCGATGAACCGCGTGCTCGGCGAGCTCGATACGTCGTACTACGCGGCTTACTGACATGTACGCGCTTCTCGGCATCGACGCACTGCTGCGCATCGTGATCGCGATGGCGATCCTGGTGATCGGTGTGCCCGCGCTCGCACGTCGCAAGCCGGCGTCGCTCGATCGCCTCGAATGGTTCTGGTGGTGTCTCGCCGCGAGCGTCGTCGGACTGACGCTGCTCGGTCAGGTGCTGACGCTGCTGAACATCTTCTCGACGTTCACACTGGTCGTCGCGCTCGCGGCGGTGATTCTCGCGACGCGCGCGTATCGCAGCGGACGTCCCGCGTTCGCACTGGTGCGCGATCTCTATCGCGTGCTCGTCGTGTCGTCGATCAACATTCTCGAAGGTCGCGTGAATCTGCGACGCCGCGCAAAGCGCGCATGGAGAAATGCAACCAAACGGTTGCGCGTGCTTTTGACGTGGCAGGTCGCGGGATGGAGTGCGGTGATCGCGGTCGCGGCCTCGTTGCGATTGATCCGCCCGTTCGCGACGGCGAATCTCGGCTTCTCCGACACGTACGCACATCTGTATCTGTTCCGATTGCTCGAGCAGGGACGGCAGGTCGACCCGGCGTGGGGTCCGTATCCGCGCGGCATGCATTTCCTTTTGATGGCGATTCACGAGCTGACGAACGTCGATCCGATTCTGCTGATGAATTTTTTCGGCGCCGTCGTCGGCGTGTTGATGACGCTCGCGGTCGCGGATTCGACGCGACGTCTCGCGGGCTCGCTGCGCGCGGGGCTCATCGCAGGGTTGCTGTTCGCGACGATGACCGGCGGCATCTCGCAATCGTTTGTTCTCGGCAGTTCGACCACGACGACGAATGAGGAAGAAGGTCGCGCGTTTCTTCGAATCGCACCAGAGGAGTTGCCGAAGGATGGCGAGTACGACGTGCTCGCGACGGTGTTTCAACGACAGACAGCGACGTTGCCGCAGGAACTGGCGATTGTGTTTTTGTTCCCAGCGGTGATGTTTCTGCGCTCGGAGCGCCGGCTAACGGAGCGCCGGCTTCCAGCCGGCCGGACCGCGGGCTTCAAGCCCGCGGCTGAAGCACCCGCCAAGATTTGCCCGCACCGGCGGGCTGGAAGCCCGCGCTCCCATTTTGTTTCCCGTTAAGTGTTTTGCACAGCCGCGATT
>JBQCJC010000072.1:0-20776 GCA_051953135.1 Thermoanaerobaculia bacterium
CGGGCTGAGTGCGCGCCGGTTTTCAATATTCGGCGGGCTAAGAGCCCGCCGCTCCACGGTATTCAGCGTTCGCTGATCAAACCCGGACGGATCTCTTCCACCAGCTTCGCGAAGCGATACGACAAGCCGCGCGTCACCACAATCTGCTTCAGGTAATTCAGCGACGTGATCGCGGCGGGCAAGCCCGAGATCGCCGTCGGAATCGACGCCAGTCGTCCCACGAGCTGAATGGTCTTGTCGATCGGCGTGTATTGCGTCGAGCGCAAATCGGCGCCCATCTCCGACTGATACGCGATCGTCAGCAGATAGATGTCCGCGATCAGCTCGCGGAAGCGCATTTCGCTGCCCCACGCGAAGCAGTTGCCGGCGCGCACGTTGTCGAGAAACTCCTGCACGGTTTCGCCTTTTGACACCGTATGCACTTTCGCGACGTGTTTGAGCGTGTGCGCATCGGAGCCGCCGACCATCGAGACGTTGCGGCCGTGCTCCGCTTTCACGTGCTCGACGAGCTGCTGCACCATCTTGTTGTGAAACGACGCCATCGCGCCGTTCATCACCTCGAAGATGTCGAACATATCCAGCAGCTCGGAGATGTAGCGTCCGGCCACGTTCTTCATTCGATAGTTCTGAAAGAGGTGATTGATGCCGAACAGCAGCTTCTGTCCCTTCATGTAGGGGATGAGCTCGCGGATATTCGGCCGCAGACGCTGGATCTCGCGATGCTGTTCTTCGTTGAGACCCCAGACACCGATGTGAATGCGTTGTCCGGTCTCGGGAAAATACGTTTCGACTTCTTCGCCGATGAAGAAGTCCGTCATGTCCGGATGCTTGTTGAGCAGATAAAGCGCGCCGTCGATCGAGTCGTGATCGGTGATCGTGACGAACGACATGCCGCGATCCTTGGCCACGCGGTAAACGTCTTCCGGCGCGTTGTAGCAGTCGCGTGTGTTCGCGCGACGGAAGTATTTGAAGATCGAGAAGCGGCTGTGACAGTGCAGGTCAGCGCGCTTGAGGGTCGGGTCCAGCGTAAAGGCTTCTGACATGGGCCGTTATCACTTCGCGTGGTCTGTTTTTGCTAGGGCCGTGCCCGGACGGGAGTGTACCTCGCCGCGGACTTCGCGTGGGCGTGGATATCGCAACTCGCATGGGGCATGACGACGTCAGTAATCATCGGACTCGTACTCGGAATCGTGGTCTTCGCCGTGGCGGCGTGGGTCGTGCGGCGTTCGTACGCCGATCGCTCGCGCGGCCGCGTCATTCACAACACGCAGCGGCCGGCGCGTCCCGAGCCGGGCGAGAGTGAGCCCATCAACCGGCGTGAAACGTAAGACCAGCCTCGTCCGCCAACGCAACAGAAACGCCATCGGAGCCGCGTTTCGATCGCAATTCGTTTCCTCGCGCCGCGCGTTTACAATGCGCGACGCGTGACGTGCTCGTGATCGATGCGAGGCCCGACGCGAAGAGCGAACCGAAACGCCATGGCACAATCCGCCCGCGGTAAAAATCCTCACGGATCCCAGGACTGGGTCGATCTCGATGTCCCCAGCCGCTTGCCGATCATCCCTCTCGTCTCGTCGGTGCTCTTTCCCGGCGGCGGGTTGTCGCTGCAGGTCGGCATCGATCGCAATGTGCGATTGCTCAAGAGTCTGCCCGACGATCAGAATCTGATCGCCGCGTTCTGCCAGAAGTCAGGCGACAAAGAGAATCCGAGACCAGAAGATCTTTCACAGATCGGAGTGCTCGCTGCAATCGTGCAGCGACTGCCGCTGTCCTCCGATCGCTATCAACTGTTCCTGCAGGGCAGACAGCGCGTCGAGCTCGTGCAGATGCTGCAGAACGAGCCGTATTTCGAAGCGCGTCTCCGCGAAGTCGCGCCGCGTCCGATTCCGAAGACGATCAAGACCGATCAGCTCATGAACCGCGCGCTGTCGCTGTTCGAAAAGCTGGTCGAGAGCGACTCGAAGTATTCGAACGAGCTGCTGAACATTCTGCGCATGAACATGAACGAAGGTCCGGATACGTTCGCGGATCTTCTTTCGTCGTTCGTGAATTTTCCGCTCGAGGAAAAACAACTGCTGCTCGAGACGGTGCATCCGATCGAGCGCATCGAGTTGCTCGTCGAATACATCTCGCGCGACCTCGGCCGCGCGACGGTCAATCAGGAACTGCAGCGCCAGATTCAGACGAATATCGATCGCCGCGAGCGCGAGAACTATCTGCGCGAACAGCTCCGCACGATTCAGGACGAGTTAGGCGAGTCGAATGCGTCGGAGCGCGAAGCCGATACGTATCGCGATCGCATCGAAGCGCTTCCGCTCGCCGAAGAGCACAAGCAACAACTGCGGCGCGAAGTGACGCGGATGGGACAACTCTCGCCATCGTCGTCCGATTACGCGGTGCTCAAAGGACATCTCGATACCGTCCTGCAATTGCCGTGGGCCGCGCACACGGACGATCGTCTCGATCTCGCGAAAGCCGAAGAAGCGCTCGATGCGCGGCATCACGGCCTCGAAAAAGTGAAAGAGCGCGTGCTCGAGTTTCTGGCGGTGCTCAAACTGAAAGGCGATCTCAAAGGACCGATCCTTTGCTTCACCGGCCCTCCGGGTGTCGGCAAGACGTCGTTAGGCGCAGCAATCGCCGATGCCCTCGGGCGCAAGTTCGTGCGCATGGCCGTCGGCGGCGTAACGGATGAATCGGAGATTCGCGGACATCGCAAAACCTACATCGGTGCGATGCCCGGAAAACTCATCAGCAGCTACATTCAGGTCGGCGTGAACAACCCGTTGATCATGATCGACGAGATCGACAAGATCGGGAAAGACTTCCGCGGCGATCCCGCATCGGCGCTGCTCGAAGTATTGGATCCCAAGCAAAATCACGCGTTCGTCGATCGCTATCTCGAGATCCCGTTCGATCTCTCCCATACGCTTTTCATCTGCACCGCGAATGTTCTCGACAACATTCCGGGCCCGCTGCGCGATCGCATGGAAGTGATTCGTCTCTCCGGCTACACGGAAAACGAAAAGCTTTCGATCGCGACGAAGCATCTGATTCCCGAGCTGCTCGCCGATCACGGCCTCGGGCCGGAGCAGGTGAAAGTCGACGACGAAGCGGTGCTGCTCGTCATTCGCGACTACACCGCCGAATCGGGCGTGCGCAATCTCGAGCGCACGCTGGCGACGATTCTTCGCAAGATCGCGCGCAAAGTCGCGACCGCGGGTGATGACGCGCCGGTCCTGTACGAGGTTCACCCGAGCGATATCGAGTCGTACCTCGGTCTCCCGAAGTTCGAGCACGAATTCGCCGAACGTCATCCGGAGATCGGCGTCGCAACGGGACTCGCGTGGACGTCGTTCGGCGGCGAGATCTTTTTCATCGAAGCGACGCGCATGCCCGGCAACGGACGCACGACCGTAACGGGACAACTCGGCGACGTGATGCGCGAATCGGTTTCGGCGGCGTATTCGTACGTGCGCTCGAAAGCGCACGAGCTCAACATCGACGAGAAAAAATTCAGCGATCACGACATCCACATTCACTTCCCCGCGGGCGCGATTCCGAAAGATGGTCCATCCGCGGGTGTGGCGATCGCGACGTGCATCGCGTCAGTGATGGGCGAGCGTCCCGTGCGTCACGATGTGGCGATGTCGGGTGAGATCACGTTGCGCGGCAAGGTGCTGTCCGTCGGCGGCATCAAGGAAAAAGTGATGGCCGCGCATCGCGCGAACATCAAGCGCGTCGTGCTGCCGGAAGGCAATCGCAAGGATTTGCAGGAAGTGCCGGAGGAGACGAAAGCCGCACTCGAATTTGTCTTCGCCGAGCGCGTCGAAGATGTTTGGAGCGAGGCTCTCATTCCGCTGTTCGTGGTGAAGGATCAGCACGATCGCAAATACGATGAGGCCGAATATCGCGCGGATCGTGAGCGCGCGATCGAGAGAACGAGCGAGCGCGCGGCGGAGCGACACGCGGAGAGCGAGCGGCTCGACCAGCGATGAAGCGCGGCTGTCTCGACAACCTTCTGTTCGGCGTGCTGCTGCTGCTCGCATTCGGCGGCAGTACGTACTTCTGGTTCACGTTCTTCGTGAAAGGCCGCTCGCTTCCGACGCCGAATCTCATCGGCCGAAGCATCAACGACGCACGCGCAATCGCGCAGGACCTCGGCGTCGAGCTGATCGTCGACACCACGCATCGTCGCAACTCGGACAAGGTGCCGGTCGGCAATGTCGTGTGGCAGAACCGCGAGCCCGGCGCGACGAGCTTCATCAAACGCGGCTCGCAGATTCGCGTCGAGTTGAGTGCCGGCCCGCTCGTGTTGCGCGTTCCCGATCTCACCGCACAAACGCCCGGCACTGCAATGCTGCGACTCGGGCAGCAGAACCTGAAGCTCGGCGATGTCGCGTACATCGACGGCGATGCGAAAGGCATCGTCTCCGCGGATCCTCCGAGCGGCACGGTCGTCGCACCGCAAACCGGCGTCTCGCTGCTCGTCGCGGTGCCGCAAGTGCCACGCGCGTACGTGATGCCCGATCTCATCGATCATCGACTCGATGCCGTGCGTCCCGCGCTCGAAGCGCGCGGACTCAATGTCGCGACCGTGAAGTACGAGGCATACCCCGGAATCGCGGATGGCATAATCATTCGCCAGTACCCTCTGCGCGGCGCACCGGTCAGCAATCGCGATCCGATTTCGCTCGTCGTTTCGCGGCAGGAGGAGACGAGAATCATTGGTGCCGAGGCGGAGCAGCAGGTGACGCCGGTACCGCCGCCTGCTCCCGTGACGCAATGATCAAGATCGCACCGTCTCTACTCTCCGCCGACTTCTCGCGACTCGCCGACGAGCTCACGACCATCGAAGGCGCCGACATCCTGCATCTCGACGTGATGGACGGACACTTCGTTCCGAACCTCACCATCGGACCGGGGCTGATCAAGGCGCTGCGTCCGCGCACCAAGCTGCCGTTCGACTGTCACCTCATGATCAGCGAGCCGCAGAAATACGTCGGCGCGTTTCTCGATGCGGGCGCGAACATGATCTCCGTACACGTCGAAGCTGATCCGCACTTGCAGCGCGCGTTGCAGATGATCCGCGACGGTGGAGCGAAGGCGGGCATCGCCATCAATCCCGCCACGAGTGCCGAATCGCTCTCGGCGGCGATCGAATTTTGCGATTACGTTTTGGTCATGACCGTGAATCCCGGATTCGGCGGTCAAAAGTTCATAGAACCTGTGGTGCCCAAGATTCGTCAGATCTCCAGACTCATCCGCGAGAGGGGACTCGGTGTGGAGATCGAGGTGGACGGCGGCATCGACGCGAAGACGGCGCCGGCGGTCGTCTCGGCGGGAGCATCGATTCTCGTCGCGGGCTCGGCCGTATTCGGGAAAGAAGATCGCGCCGCTGCAATGGAAGCGATCCGAAGCGCTGTTCGTACGAAAACAGCGTAGCGCAGAAGGTTTAGGGGGAATCGTTGAAGCTCAGACACATGATGCTGATGGTGATGGCGGTCGTGCTCGTGACCGCGTGTCACCGCGGACCGCGGCAGTTCCGCCCGGTCGTCGATCCGGAGATGCTCAAGCTTTCGAAAGAGCAGCTCTTCGAGCGCGGCGAGCAACAGTACGCGCGCCACAAGTGGCAGCGCGCGCGCACGTACTACTCGTATCTGTACGAGACCTATCCGAATGATCCGTTAGGCCGCCGCAGCCTGCTGCGCGTCGCCGACACGTTCTACGAGCAGGGCGATCCGGTGAATCTCGTTGAGGCGCAGTACAAGTACCGCGACTTCATCAATCGTTACCCGACGAGCGATCAGGCCGATTACGCGATGCTGCGAATTGCCATGTGCTCATTCCGGCAGATGGAACGCCCGGATCGCGATCAGGCCAAGACGAAAGAAACGGTCGAGAAGTTCAACGAGATGCTGCGCGCGTATCCGAACAGCCCCTTGAAAGCGGAAGGCGAGACGAAGCGCCAGGAAGCGCTCGATCGTCTTGCGAAGCACGAGCACATCGTGGCGCGTTTCTACGTGAAGCGCGGCAGCCACTACTCGGCCGTGCAGCGTCTCAACTATCTCATCGACACGTATCCGAACTACAACGATCGCGCGGGCGCGTTTTTTGATCTCGCCAACTCGCTTGCGGTTCTCGGACGCACGGGCGAAGCGAAGTTGTATTTCGAGCGCGTCGTCTCCGAGTTTCCGCAGAGTGATTACGCGAATCGCGCGCGTCAGCGTCTGAGCAACATCAAGGCATGAAGAAACTCGCCGTCGCCGCACTGATCTTCGCCGCCGCGTGCGCATCGACCGATGCGCCCGAGCCGCTGCCTCCCGTCACGCCGCCGCCCGATCCGCGCGTCGGTGAGTTGCAAACGCAACTGACGGAGCTGCTCGAGCGCATCGATGTGTTGAACGAACGCATGTCGCGGATGGAGAACGGAGTGGCGGCGGCGCCCGCGCCTGTTGCCCCGGTTTCTTCTGCAGCACCAGAACGCACGGTCCCGCGGCAGCAGCAGCAGGTGCTCGCGCCGGACGAAACGCGGCCCGCACCGTCGCAGCCGGCACTCGCGAGCGCGAAGCTTGCCGATGACTACCGACAGGCGATCATTCTGTACGGACGCGGGCGACATGCCGATGCGCGCCGCGCGTTCCAGGAAGTGTTCGAAGCGGATACGAACGGCGATCTCGCGGACAACGCGCTGTACTGGATCGGCGAGACGTATTACGCGGCGGGCGACTACGCGAACGCGGTGAAGTTCTACATGCGCGTGGTGAACGATTACGCCGAGGAGAACAAAGCGCCGGATGCGTTGCTGAAGGTGGCGCTTTCGCAGGAGCGCACCGGCGATCTCGCACTCGCGCGCAAGACGCTGCAGAGCGTGATTCAGCGCTATCCGTACTCGAGCACCGCGTCGACTGCGAAATCGGAATTACAGCGCATCCGCTACTAGCCGGTACGACCGGCAGCGCTGATTGCTTCGCTGACGCACGCACGATCGATTCGCAGGTACGGTCGTCGCGTAAAGTAAGTCGCATGGGCAACACCCGCAAAACACAATTCAGCATCGACGGCAACGCCATCGAAGGCGAAGCGCTCCTCGAAACGTCCGAAGTGATCCTGCGCGGCGAGCGGCGCGTCGTCATCAAATTCGATGCGATGCAATCCGTCGATGCGCGTGATGGACGCCTGCACATCAAACACAAACGCGGCGAGGCGATCATCGAGCTCGGTGCTGATGCTGCGAAATGGGCGGAGAAGATCAGGAACCCGAAGACCGTCGTGCAGAAACTCGGCGTGAAAGCGGGACAGCAGGTGTCGCTCGTTCATCTCGATGACGCGGCATTCGTGCGCGATCTCGAGAACGCCGGCGCGATCGTCAGCACGCGTGCGAAGAAAAACTGCGACGCGATTTTCTACGGCGCCAACACGCGCGCGGATCTCGCGAAGCTCGCGTCGTTGCGCGAATCGCTCGTGTCGAACGGCGCGTTGTGGATCATTCGTCCGAAAGGCGTGAAGGACATCACCGAGGGTGAAGTCATGGCCGCCGGCAAAGAGGCGGGGCTCGTCGACGTGAAGGTCGTTCGCTTCTCCGACACGCATACGGCCGAGAAGTTCGTGATCCCGGTTGCAAATCGCGCCTGAGGCATGCACTAGAATCGCTCCTCTATGGCCGATGAAAACCAAAGTGGAGCGAGCCTGCTCGCACGTCGCGAATATGCGCGAGCGGTTCCGCTGCTGAAAGCTGATCACGAAAAATACCCGTCGAATCCTCGCATTCGTCTGCAGTACGCCGATGCGCTCGCGGGCGCGGGGATGATCGATGAGGCGGTTTCGCAGTACGAGGCGACCGCAAAGTATTACGAGGACAACGGTCTCACCGTGCAGGCGATCGCCGTGCGCAAGAAGGCCGAGAAGGCGCGCGAGCACCTGCCGAAAGCTGCGCCCGCGGCCGAAGCAGGGAAGAGCGAGCCGCTCTTCTCGCGTCCCGTTCCGAAAAGCCCACTCTTCGAAGTTCTCGGCGACGAAGAACGCGAGGCGATCGTGAGCGAGATGGAAGTCGAGACGCACGACGAAGGCAGCGTGATCCTCAGCGAAGGCGATCCTGGGACGTCGATGTATGTGATCGTCAGCGGCGAAGTGAAGGTTTACACGCGCAGCAAAGGCGCCACGCTCTACCTCGCACGCCTCGGCGAAGGGGATTTTTTCGGAGAAGTCAGCGTGTTGACCGGAAAGCCTCGCACGGCGACGATCACGGCATCGCAGCGCACGGAATTGCTGCGACTCGACAAGGCGAAACTCGACGCGGTGCTCGCGCGGTTTCCCGGCGTTCGCAGCGTGCTCGATGACTTCTACAAGAAGCGCGCGGCACACACGGTCGAGGCGATGATCGAGAGTCTCAAGAAAAAGTAGAGGAGTGCGCGTGGCGGTTCTTCCGATTCGCAAATACGGTGACGATGTGCTTCGCAAGCCGACCGAGCTCGTCGAGACGATCGATGACTCGGTGCACAAACTCATCGACGACATGATCGATACGATGTACGCGGCTCCGGGTGTCGGTCTCGCCGCGAATCAGGTCGGCGTGTCGAAGCGACTGATGATCATCGATCTGTCAGTCGGCAAGCGCGCGGGCGAGTGCCACGTCTTCATCAATCCCGACATCGTCGACTCGCTCGGTGAGATCACCGAGGAAGAAGGCTGTTTGTCGATTCCCGACTTCGTTGAAGTCGTGACGCGGCCCGAGCGCGTGAAACTGCGCTACCTCGATCGCAACGGCCAGCAGCGCGAGATGTGGGGCGACGGCCTCATGGCGCGCGCGATGTGCCATGAGATCGATCATCTCAACGGCACGCTCTTCGTCGATCACCTCCGCGGCTTCAAGAAGGACCGCATTCTGAAAAAGATCGCGCGCCTCGCGAAGTCCGGCATGTGGTTCTGACGCGCCGCCGGTACAATCCGCGGTCATGCGTCATACAGCGATCGTGACCGAGATTCAGCCGCTCGCGCCCAGCGTCCTGCAGCTCACGGTTTCGTTCAGCGATTCCTTCGATTTCGCGCCTGGCCAGTGGGTGAATTTTCGTTTTCCCGAAGGCATGTCGCGCGAGTACACGATTGCGTCCGCTCCTGAGCGACCCGAAGCCGTGCAGTTGTGCGTGAGGGTCGGCGATGGCAAGGGCGGAGTGGCACTGCGCAATCTCGAAGCGGGCGCGGAAGTCTCGATCGACGGACCGTACGGCGATTTCCTCCTGCCGAAGAGCGATGGCCGCGCGGTTGTGTTTCTCGCGGGCGATGTCGGCATCGCGCCGGTGCGCAGCATCGTGCTGAGCATGATCGCGACGAAAGATCCGCGCGCGATCTGCGTGCTCTACGAGCCCGATCAGCGTCACATTCTCTACGCCGGCGATTTTGATCCGCTCGCACGCGCGGGTGACATCAGACACGAGAGCGGTCCGATCGAAGGACTCGTCGACCGCAATCGCGCCACGATCAAGAACGCGACCATCATGGCCGCGGGATTCGATCCGTTCCTCAACCGCGCGCGAAAAGCGCTCGAAGCGATCGAAGTCGATCCGATGTCGATGATCAGCGAAACGTTCGGCGCCGAGCCGTAAGAACCGGAGGGCCGGCTTGAAAGCCGACGCTCCGAAGTGTTCGCGCGAAACGACTAATCGCGCAAATATCCCGGCGGTACGCCCTGTTTCCGCGCATCCTCGCGGAATCGCGCGAGCTCGCGCTCCGCGCGTTGCACTTCCAATCGTGCGCGAGGAATCTGCGCACGTGAGCGTTCCAGTTGCGTCGACTGATACGTGAACTGGTCCGACTTGTATCCCAGCGAGACGAAGTCGCGGATCTGATCTTCCAGTTCCGCGATACGCGATTCGAGCAACTCCAGTTCTTCCTTCGCGCGCGTCACCGCGTCTTCGTACGATCGCGCCTGCCGTCGCCACGACGATTCATCGCGCTGTTCCTCGGCGCGCTGCGTGTCGCTCTTCGGCTCCGCGGCGCGTTCGAGAATCGGCTGCGCCGGCGCTGCCGTTCCGCTGTGATTCTTCGCCAGCTCATCGAACAACCGCTTGCGCTCCTCGGGCGTCACGCGCAACTTGCGGCGCGCTTCGTCTTCCTCCGCTTCTGCCTTCGCAGCGGCTTCTTCTTTCGCAGCGGCATCGTCCGCATTGTTCGACGCCTCGACATCGATCTCTTCGAGCGGCATCGAGTAGAGCCGTCCTTCGCTCTTGAACGTGATGACCCCGTTCTTCTCTTGAATCGCACCGTCGACGTCGATGAGATCGCCGGTTTTCAGCACGAGCGTCGAAGTCGTGAGCACGACGAGCAAAAGCAGGGCGTTCATGCTCGATAGATTACGCCAGCGCCCGCGAATATGCCCGTTACGAACGTTTCGTAACGAACTCGTGCACGCGCTTTGAAAGGGTTCTGCTCGCGGCGCCCGGCAGAGGCTGGGCTAGAATCCGCGCCACTGCATGGGAAGTAGTAGCCCACATCTGCACATCCACTGGATTGTGATCGCCGTCGCCGCCGGCATCCTCTACCTCATCTTCGATGCGCTTCGTTCGTTCGCATTGCAGCTCAGCCCCGTGCGTTTGCGCCGGTTGAGCTCCGATGCGGAAGACAGCGTGCCGCGCCTCAAGCACTTCGACGTCGAAGACTTTCAACTCGTCAGCGGCGTGTTGCTGCAGGTCTCGCTCGTGGTCGGCACCGGCTCCACGATCATGATCTACGACGAGCTCACCCTCGGCAGCGCGGTCTTCACGAGCGTCGCCATCTGGGGCGTGACCGTGATGCTGTGGAAGTTCGTACTCGCACTCGTGCCGGAAGACACGGGCGAGGTGATTCTTCGCGCGCTGATTCCGTTCTCACGACTCGTTTACTACGCCGGCTTTCCTCTGCTCTGGCCGTTGCGTGCGTTGCTCGAACGCTTGGAGCGCAAGCAGCGACTCACGGAAGCGGAAGACGAGATCACGGACGAAGAAGTACGTGCATACATCGACGTCGGCGAGGAAGAAGGCATCGTCGAGAAATCGGAGCGAAAGCTGCTGCAATCGTTCCTCGATTTCGGCGATCGCCTCGCACACGAGATCATGACCCCGCGCATCGACGTGCAGATGTTCGATGCACGCAAGTCGATGGCCGATCTCGCGAAAGTATTCAGCGAGTCGAAGTACGCGCGCATCCCGATCTTCGAGAACACCACCGATCAGGTCACCGGCGTGGTGCATGTGAAAGACGTGCTCGATGCGATTCTGAAAGGCGAGACGCGCTCGATCTCATCGATCGCGCGAGCTCCGTACTTCGTCTCCGAAACGAAAAAGGTCTCGGAGCTGCTGCGCGAGTTGCAGATCGAGCACGTGCAACTCGCGATCGTCGTCGATGAGTACGGCGGCACCGCGGGCATCGTGACGACAGAAGACATCGTCGAGGAAATCGTCGGCGAGATCGCGGATGAGCACGAAGACGAAGAAGCGACGATCGTCGAAGTCGACGACAGCACGTGGCTGGTGAGTGGTTTGCTTCGTGTCGATGCACTCGAAGGGCGAATCGATGCGAAGCTTTCGGGCGATGACTACGAAACCGTGGCCGGCATGATCTTCACGACGCTGGGACGCGTGCCCTCCGTCGGAACCGTCGTGCCGAAGAATGGGTTTCTGTTCGAGATCGAGCGCGCGGATCGTCGTCGCATTTATCGCGTGAAGGTGACGAAGGATCCGAACTACCGTCCCGAAGACGACGGAAACGAGGACTGAGGATGCAGGAGCAACCGGAAACGACATCAACGCGCTTCGGCACCATCGCTCTGGTCGGACGCCCGAACGCAGGCAAGTCGACGCTCCTCAATCGCATCCTCGGGCAGAAGGTCTCGATCGTCTCCGCGAAGCCGCAGACGACGCGCAATCGCATCGTCGGTCTGCTCAACGACGAGCGTGGACAGCTCGCGTTTCTCGACACGCCCGGCATTCACAAGCCGCTGCACAAACTCAACGTCCGAATGATGGATCACGTGCGCTCGTCGCTCAGCGAAGCGGACATCATCGCGCTGATCGTCGACGCGACCGAGGCGTTCGGCAAAGGCGACGAGTACGTGATCGAAATGCTGCGCGCGGAGAAAGATGCGAATCCCGAGGCGAAACGATTCGCGATTCTCAACAAGATCGATGAGCTGAAGAAGCACAAGCTCCTGCCGTTCATCGCGAAGTACCACGATTTCGGCATCTTCGACGAAATCGTTCCGATCTCCGCGTCGAAAGGCGAGGGCGTCGACGAACTGGTCTCGCTCTTCTTCAAGAACGTCGAAGAAGGGGACGCGCTTTATCCCGTCGAAGACTACACGACGCAGCCCGAACGCTTCTTCGCCGCGGAGCTCGTGCGCGAAAAAGTGCTGCAGCACACCGAGGCCGAATTGCCGTACACGACAGCGGTGAATGTCGATCGATACGAAGACGACGAAGCGAATGGCGTCATTCGCATCTGGGCCACGATTTTTGTCGAGCGAGCGTCGCAGAAAGGCATCGTCGTCGGCCGTCAGGGCTCGATGATCAAACAGATCGGGACCGAGGCGCGGCAGGATCTCGAGGCGGCGCTCGGAACGAAGGTTTTTCTCGATCTGCACGTCTCGGTTCACGAGCGGTGGCGCGAAGACGAGCGCTTCCTCGGCGAGCTCGAATGGCCACTTGGGTGATCACGACGTAAAAACGGATACGCCTCCGCGCAAAGTTCGCTAGGATTACCGGCCAATCGTTCCACGCAGATCGTGAGGAGGTTCAATGGCCGCTAATCGCGTAATTCGTACGCTTCTCGTCCTTGCCGTCGTCGTTCTCGCTCCGTTGGCACTCGCTCAGCAGACCGGTTCCGTTCATGGACGTGTCACGTCCACGGATGGTTCTGTTCTTCCGGGCGTAACCGTCGAAGCGAAATCCAACGTCCTTCCCCAGCCACGCGTGACTGTCACCGATGAGTCGGGCGATTATCGTCTGCCTCAGCTTCAGCCCGGTACGTACACCATCTCGTACACGCTGGCCGGATTGCAGAGCGTGACGCGCAGCGTCTCCGTTCTTCTCAATCAGAACGTCGACGTGAATGTGTCACTCGGTGTTGCCGGTGTTGCGGAGAGCATCACCGTCACGGCTGAGGCATCGCTCGTCGATCAACAGTCGACTGAGATTCAGAACACGCTTTCCGATCGCGAGATCGAAACCCTTCCGCTGACGCAGGACTATCGCGACCTGCAGACGCTCATCCCTGGCGTCATGTACACCCAGGACGCCGTGCGCGGTCCCAGCGCGGGCGCGAGCGGTCAGGACAACGTGTACATGTTTGACGGCGTCAACGTGACGATGCCGCTGTTCGGCGTGCTCAACATCGAGCCGAACACGCGCGACATCGCGCAGGTGAGCGTCATCAAAGGCGGCGCGACCGCGAACGATTTCAATCGTGCGGCGGGCTTCCTCATCGACTCCGTTTCGAAGTCGGGTCAGAACAAATTCTTCGGCGAATTGAGCTATCAGCTCCTGCATCCCGATTTCGTCGCGGATCAGGATGGCGCGCAGAACCTGACGTACGCGCAGCGCCGCGAGTGGATCACGGCGAACGTCGGCGGTCCGATCGTCGCCGATCGTCTGTTCTTCTACGGTTCGTACTATCGCCCGGAGTCGGAGCGCGAGAATCAGGCGAACCTCTACGGCGAGCTGCCGAAATTCACCAGCGAGCGCGACGAGTATTTCGGCAAGTTGACGTACACGCCGCTGCAGTCGCTGCTCATCAACGCGAGCTATCGCGACTCGCATCGCGTTGACACGTCCGGTGATGCGTTCGGCTCGTTCCGCACCGGCACGACCGGTACGGGCACCGAGACCAAGCTGCAGATCGGTACGCTCGAAACGTCGTGGATCATCAACCCGAACAGCTACGCGACGTTCAAATACACCGACTATCGCAACCCGGGCTTCGGCACCGCGGACTTCATCGCCGATACGAACGTGGCGTTCACGCTCGGCACGCAGCTCGACCTCAACAACCTCGGCAACATCGGCCGTCTCAGCCTCCCGACTCTCACTCCGGGCAACGCGGCGCAGAACGCGTTCGTTTCGCCGTATATCGAGCGTTACGGATACATCTGTCCGCAGAATCCAACGTCGGTCGGCCTCACCTGCGTTGCGGGCTCGCGCGTCGGCGGCGGCACCGTTGGCTATGGCCAGTTCGCACGTGATGACGACAGCTTCTTCCGCAAGGGCGGACAGATCGGCTACAACCTCACGCTGCCGACCGGCCCGGTCACGAACGACTTCCATGTCGGGTATCAGCGCTACAAATATTCCGAAGATCGCTTCCAGTCGTCGAACGGATGGGGACTGATTACCATCCCCGCTGGCATCGGGACCGCGGGCACGTGTCCGGCGGGTACTTGCGGCGCGACCGCCACTCCGGCGTTCTTCGTCGCGCAGGTTTCACAGCAGGGCGCGCGCGACGTTCCGACGATTCACTCTGAGTTCGTGTCGCACAACATCGAGTTCAACGACGCGATCAAATGGAACGACTGGACCTTCAACGTCGGCGTGGTGCTCAGCAAAGACACGCTGTACGGCCAGGGTCTGAAAGAGGCCGACAACTACGCCGGCTTCACCGGTTCGCCGGGCTCGAAGTACAAGATGTACGAGTGGGGCTTCGGCGACATGGTTCAGCCGCGCCTCGGTGCAACGTGGGCCTACAACGGTGTCGACACGGTGTACGCGAGCTACGGCCGCTATCACCCGGCCGCGAACTCCGATGCGCGCGCCGCGTCGTGGGATCGCAATCTCGTCGCGCAGCTCAACGTCTACTTCGACGCGCAGGGCAAACTCATCGGCATTCAGCCGAATGCGTCGTCCTCGGGTAAGTGGTGGGCCGACGATGTGAAGCATCCGTACCTCGACGAGTTCACGATCGGCACCGGTCAGCAGCTCACCACGAACTGGTCGGCGCGTCTGTACGGTCGTTATCGCGAAGGCAACGATTTCATCGAAGACACGAACAACAACGCGCGTGTTGCGTTCAACCCGCCGGCCGGCATTCCGCGCGAGGACTACATCCCGGATCTGTGCAACTCCGGTCTCGCGGCTTGCGGCCCGAACACGATTCGTGGCGCGATCGGCAGCGGCTCGACGTACGTCATCGCGAACCTCGACGGCGCGTTCACGAAGTACTACGAAGGCACGCTCGAGTCGTCTTATCGCCACGACAAGGTCTACGTGAACGGCTCGTACACCTGGAGCCATTACTACGGTAACTTCGACCAGGACAACTCGTCCTTCAGCAGCGCGAACGATGCGTCGATCTTCATCGGCTCGTCGAACATCGGCGACGGCGCGGGCCGTCAGCTTTGGGACATGAAGTACGGTGACCTGCGCGGCGATCGTCGCAATGTGGTCAAGCTGAACGCGGGGTATGACCTGCCGTGGCGCGCCACTGTTGGTGCGTTCGCTCTCTATCAGTCAGGCCAGCCGTATCAGCTCGAGAGCGTGCTTCCGTATCGTCCGCTCACCGGCTCGACGTCGGACACAAACCGTTACGCCGAACCGGCGGGACGCCGTCGTTCGCCGGCGCATCATCAGCTCGATCTCAAGTA
The DNA here is from genome assembly GCA_051953135.1 of Thermoanaerobaculia bacterium. Classification (GTDB taxonomy): domain Bacteria; phylum Acidobacteriota; class Thermoanaerobaculia; order Gp7-AA8; family Gp7-AA8; genus QHVT01. The sequence goes on from JBQCJC010000072.1 coordinate 15,602, forward strand.
CACCCAGAACGTCTACGCATGGCGCGGCGCAACCCTGCAGCTCATCGCCGACATCTTCAATGTCTACGATAAACAGACGGGGTACAACTACGAGACGCGCATCGGCACGCTTGGCTTGAAGCAGATCGCGAATACCGCCAATCCGTATACGGGTGCGACGGTCGAGATTCCGGAGACGATCTCGGACGCGACGCTGAGAACGCAGCTCGGTATCTCGCCGACTGCTCCGTTCAACCGGAACGACTACGCAATCGCCGCTCCGTACGCGAATACGTTCTACGCGCCGCGCCGCTACCAGATCATGGCGCGCGTGCAGTTCTGATCCGTAACCAATGCAGTTACAGAAAGCCCGGTCGCACGACCGGGCTTTTTTTTGGAGTGCGGTGGCGAAAGCCACCGCTTTCGTCTACTTACCGGAACAACTTTTCCCTTTCGATCAACTCACGCGTCATCGCATTCGCATGCGCGCGTGCCGTGGCGATGCGTTGCGGCGCATCCGCTTCGTGCAGCAGCACGCTAACCTGCGCGCGTTTGAAGAGCGCCATCGGATATGCGGGATGCGATTTCGGGACGCGGTCGAGGGCGTCGCGCGCGTCGGTGAATCGGCGAGCGGCGAGGTAGAGCACGCCGAGCTCGAGATCGTTCGCGAACGCCGAGCCTTGCGTCGCACGCGTGCGCTCGAACGAATCGATCGCGAGGTCCGTCTGTCCTGCTTGCATCGCAAGGGTGCCCATCGACAGCAACTCCGTCGCGCTCGGTGCGCGCAGCGCGTAGAGCTGCTTGCGCATCGCGATCGCGTCTTCGATGCGATTCTGTTTCTCGCGAATCATCGCCAGTGCTTCGAGCACCGGAACTTTATTCGGCGATTCGGCGGCGATGCGCTCGAGCATCGGCACGGCTTCCTGCCACTGCGCGCCGCGCGCAAGATGCAGCGCGAGATACGTGCGGACATCCGCGTTGTCCGGCGCGATCGTTTGCGCGCGACGAAACGCCGCGAGCGCCGCGGCGTCATGACCGAGCGATGAATGCGCGGTCGCGAGCCGTAGCGCCGAATCGAGATTGTGCGGATCCTTCGCGAGAATCTGTTCGAGCAAGGGGATCGACTGCGCATATTGCTCGTTCACGAACAGCGACGCCGCGCGATCTAGAACCGGAAAGAGCGACGCCATGTCCGCGGGCACGGGTGCATCGGGACGAATGACCGGTTTCGTCGACGAGCTCACGTAGCCGAGGCTGGCGAGCTTCTTCTGCGACTCCTCGTCGAGATTTGATGGCGGCTCCGCGCTCGCACCCGAAGGAATCGGGTAATCGCGCAAAGTCGCGCGCACCGGTCGCGAGAGACTCGCGGTCGCCGCGAGGTTGTGCGTCTCCTTCGGATCGGCAACGACGTCGTACACCTCGAGCCGTCCGGCCATGATCGCTTTCTGGTTTCCGTCGACGGTCATGACCTGCGGCTGCCATCCGTAGTCGAGAAACGGCTTCATCGCCTCGCCGACGACGACGTCTTCCTTCTCATTGCCGCGCAGCGAATTCGTTGCATCGATGCCGGCCCAGTCGAGAATCGTGTGAAAGATGCGACGCGTGCTCACCGGCGTGTTGCTCGTCGATGATGTGAAGCCTGGGCCGATGATCACGAACGGCACGTGCATCGTCGATTGATAGACGAGATTGCCGTGCTGCTGCTCGCCGTGATCGCCGAGTCCTTCACCGTGATCGGCGACGACGATGATCGCCTTCGCGCCGTGCGCTTTCGACTCGAATGCCTGGACGAGCCGCCCAAGTTGTTCGTCCATCGACGCCACTTCGCCGAGGTACAGGTTCGATGCGAAACGGGTGCGGTAAGGATCCGGCGGCGTGTACGGATAGTGCGGATCGTAGTAGTGCACCCAGAGAAACTCCGGCGCGTCGGAAGACGAGTCGAGCCACGCAAGCGCGCGATCGGTCGTTTCCTTCGCAACGCGTTCCGCGCGGTTCGCACCGAAGTCTTCGTCGTACACATCGAACCCGCGTCCGAGTCCGAATCGTTTCGCCACCGCGAACGCCGAGACGAACGCCGCGGTGCGATACCCCGCGCTCTTCAGCTTCTCCGCGAGAACGGCCTGTTTTTCACCGAGAAATCGCGCGTTTTCACGCACGCCGTGACCCGCGGGATAGAGGCCGGTCATCATCGACGAATGTGACGGCAGTGTCTGCGGCACGGTGGCATACGCAAATGCGAAGCGACGGCCGCGCGCCGCGAGCGCGTTGAACGATGGCGTTGTATCGCCGATCGCATCCGCGCGCGTCGTGTCGAGCGTCACGAGGAGAATCGATGGACGCGGTGCGCTCGATTGCGTCAAGGTCGTCGGTGTTTCAGGTTTGCTGCACGCGGAGAGCAGCAGCACGGCGAGGGCAAGGACACGTTTCACGGGGCGAGTTTGTAGCACATGCGGCGACGCACACCGCGACGTGACACGAATCACACGCGCACGTGTTCGCGGTCTCAAACACCTGTAACGCGAGCCGCTAACGTGCTGTGCATGACGCGACCAGTGGCCGAGCCGTACAAGATCAAGTCGGTGGAACCGATCCGCATGCTTTCTCGCGCGGAGCGTGAGCGAGCGATTGCCGAGGCGGGCTACAACACGTTTCTGCTGAAGAGCGAAGACGTGTACATCGATCTGCTCACCGACAGCGGTACGAACGCGATGTCGGATCGCCAGTGGTCGGCGATGATGCGCGGCGATGAAGCGTACGCCGGCGCGCGGTCGTTCTACGAAATGGAACGCGCGGTGCGCGAGGTATATGGGTTCCAATACATGGTGCCGACGCACCAAGGCCGCGGCGCCGAGCATCTCATCTCGCGCATTCTCATCCGGCCGGGGCACGTCATCCCGGGCAACATGTACTTCACGACCACGCGCGCGCATCAGGAACTGCAGGGCGGGCTGTTCGTCGACATCGTGATCGATGAAGCGCACGACGCGGCGGCGTGGCATCCATTCAAAGGCAACGTCGACGTCGCGAAGCTCGAAGCTGTGATCGCGCGCTACGCCGCCGAGAACATTCCGTACATCAACGTCGCGTGCACGGTGAATCTCGCCGGCGGACAACCGGTGTCGATGCAGAACCTGCGCGACGTGCGCAAGGTCTGCACGCAACACGGCATCCGCATGTGGTGCGATGCCACGCGCGCGGTTGAGAACGCGTACTTCATTCGCGAGCGCGAAGAGGGTTACGCGAGCACGCCGGTGGCCGCGATTCTCAAGGAAATGATGTCGTTCTTCGACGGCTGCACGATGTCGGGCAAGAAGGATTGTCTGGTGAACATCGGCGGCTTCCTGGCGATGAACGAAGAGTGGATCCTGCAGCAGGCGCGCGAGCAGGTCGTGATCTTCGAGGGGATGCCGACGTACGGCGGGCTCGCGGGTCGCGACATGGAAGCGATCGCGCAGGGGATCCGCGAGATGGTCGATGACGATTACATCGCCCACCGCATTCTCCAGGTCCGTTACCTCGGCGAGCAGCTCCTGAGCGCGGGCATTCCGATCGTCGAACCGATCGGCGGTCACGCCGTGTTCATCGACGCGCTTCGCTTCCTGCCGCACATCGCGCAGGACCAGTATCCGGCGCAGGCACTCGCGGCCGCGCTGTACGCCGACAGCGGCGTGCGCGCGATGGAACGCGGCATCGTCTCGGCCGGACGCGATCCCATCACAGGCGAGAACCGCAAACCGAAGCTCGAGCTGGTGCGCCTCACGATCCCACGCCGCGTCTACACCGACCGGCACATGGACGTCGTGGCGTATTCGGTCACAGAGCTGTGGAAGCATCGCGAGGACATTCGCGGACTGAATTGCGTCTACGAGCCGCCCACGCTGCGCTTCTTCACCGCACGATTCGAGCCGGTCGGGAAGGAGACGTTGTGTTCCCCATCGTCGCCACAGGAGTCCTTGGCCCTGGTGTAAAGCAGTTCGAGATCGAAGCGCCGCGCATCGCGCGCAAACAGAAGGCCGGTCAGTTCGTCATTCTCCGTCTCGACGAGACTGGCGAACGCATCCCGCTCACGATCCGCGGTTCGGATCCGCGTCGCGGCACGATCACCATCGTCGTGCAGGCGATCGGCAAGACCACCACCCAACTTAACGCGCTCGATGCCGGCGACGCGATCCTCGACATCGTCGGTCCGCTCGGCAAGCCATCCGAGGTCGAACGTTATGGCACTGTGATTGTCATCGGCGGTGGCGTCGGAACTGCCATTGCTCTACCCACAGCTGCTGCCATGCACGATGCCGGGAATCATGTCATTTCGATTCTCGGCGCACGCACGCGCGAGCTGCTGATTCTCGAAGACGAAGTGCGCGCCGCGAGCGATGAAGTGTTCGTGATCACGGACGACGGGAGCTACGGCGAGCGCGGTCTGGTGACGAACAAGCTGCGCGAGTTGATCGAATCTCGCAACGTCGATTTCGTGCTGGCCATCGGGCCGATTCCGATGATGCGTGCGGTTGCGGATGTGACGCGCGAGCCGCGCATCAAGACGGTCGTGAGTCTCAACTCGATCATGGTCGACGGCACCGGGATGTGCGGCGGCTGTCGCGTCGTGGTGAACGATCGCAGCGAATTCGCGTGCGTCGATGGTCCGGAGTTCGACGCGCACGAAGTCGATTTCACGGTGCTCGCGCAGCGCAATGCGATGTACCGCGAGCAGGAACAACTGGCGCTGCAGCGGTATCAGGAGCGCAAAGGAGCGTGTGCGCATGCCTAACACACTCGCCAACAAGGAACGGATGAAGCTTCCGCGGCAGCACATGCCGGAGCGCGATGCACACGTGCGCGCACGCAATTTCGAGGAAGTGAATCTCGGCTTCGATCCCGACAACGCGACGTTCGAGTCGCTGCGCTGTCTCGCGTGCAAGGATCCGCGCTGCACGAAGGGATGTCCGGTCGGCGTCGACATCAAGTCGTTCATCGATCGCATCCTCGATCGCGATTACCTCGGCGCCGCGGCGGTGATTCGCAGAGACAACGCTCTGCCCGCGATCACCGGCCGCGTGTGCCCGCAGGAAGAACAGTGCGAGGGCGATTGCCTCATCGGCAAGAAAGTCGATTCGGTCGCGATCGGTCATCTCGAACGCTTCGTCGCCGATTACGAGCGCAAGGTCGGACGCGTTGGGATTCCGGAGATCGCGCCGC
>JBQCJC010000073.1:0-25610 GCA_051953135.1 Thermoanaerobaculia bacterium
GTAATCGCGAGCGCCAAGGTCAATGCGTGGGGTGCTAGGATGGGCTGGAGGAGTTCTATGTATGCGCAATGGAGTGCCGCGAGGTGCATTCGTCGCTCCTGTGTCTATGGCGGTGCGAAAAAACTCGTTCAGGAGTCGCACGTGGACGAGGAGTGGTTGCAGTTCGCGGTAGCTTGGCAGGTGGTGGTCCATGTTGCGACGCTCCCGTCGTGGGTTCGTGATGCGCCTTCCTGTACCTCACGTGCGCCCGCTCGTCCTAGTGGTTACAGTGTTTTTTCGCGTACGGCTTTCTCGTTGCCGAAAGACGTCGCCATGCGGGCGTCGGCTGTTAGGCACGGTTGTGTTGTACCTTGAGAGGAGCGGCTTCTTTTCGTGGTTTTTCGCTTTTCCCGGCGTTTCGGCGTAGTGCGTTTATCGGGGCGCGTGAAACACCGTGCTCTGGGACGAAACACTCCTGCTCACGCGTTCTTCGACCACCACACCGCGAGCACCTTGGAGCGCATCTGCGATCGACGATGCCATGAACGAGTTCCTGCTGCATCAGCTCGGGGACTGGTACGACGAGGCAACCAGGACGCAGAGCACGAGCACGGAGCGACTCCGCAAGCGCATCACCGAACTTCAGCGCCTCAAGGCCGCAAGCTACGACGAGAAGCTCCTCGGGCGCATCACCGAGGACGCATGGAAGGCGCACAACGACCGCTGGCAGCAGGAACTCGACGAGTTGGAACACACACTGGCAGCAAGCGCACCGACGCTCAAACGGGACGAGTTCCTCGCCGCCGCGCACCGGCCTATCGCACTCGCACAAGCAGCCGCGCGTCAGTACCTTACGCAGAACGCAACCGAGAAGCGCGAAGTGCTGCGAGCGCTCCTATCGAACTGCACGATGAACGACGGAACTCTCACCGTGACAATGAGATCCCCGTTCGGCGCACTCTCGAAAGCAGCGGAAAGTGGGGATTGGCTGGGAGACAGGGACTCGAACCCCGATTCATCGGTCCAGAGCCGATTGTCCTACCATTGAACGATCTCCCAGCATCGGCAAGGGTGGCGGATGCTACACGGCGCCTAACGCATGGGTCAAGAGTCGCATTCCACGTTGTGCACTTGCGCGGCGTGGCACAATCTCCGCGAGTGTTGAGCGCCATGTTGCCGGAAGTCGTCGAATGCCCGCAGTGCCAGAGACAGTTCGTGGTGGAGCTCGTGGAATCCGCCACGGATCAGTCCATTCACTGCCCGCAATGCAAGCGCTACCTCGGTGAAAAAGACCTCCACTTCGTCATCATCACGGAGATCGAAGAGCTCGTGGAACGCCTGCGTTTCGAGCGCGATCGTCTCGAGAAAGATGAAGCCGTGTATTCGATGACCGATTGCGACGCCGAGCTTCGCACGTACGGCAACGAGATCCACAAGGTCGTCGGCATCCTGCGCAAAGCGCTCGCGGAGCTCGACGCGCTGAAGCAGACGTACCGGTGACGACGATTTCCCTTCCGCTCGATGGTCTCCTCGTCGCCGACTTTTCGAGGGTGCTCGCGGGGCCACTTTGCACGCAGCTTCTGGCCGACGAAGGGGCACGCGTCATCAAGATCGAAGATCCTTCGCGCGGCGACGAGACCCGTCGCTGGGGTCCACCATTCCTCGGCGACACCAGCACGTACTTTCTCTCGGTGAATCGCAACAAGGAATCGCTCGCGCTCGATCTGCGCGACGAAGACGATCGTGCGATCGCGCGCGAGCTCATCGCGCGCGCCGATATCGTGATCGACAACTTTCTCCCATCGCAGCGCGCCTCACTCCTCGGCGAGATTCACGACCGCGCGATTCACTGCTCGATCACCGGTTTCGACGCGGACACACCGGAAGTGAACACGCCCGGCTACGACCTGCTCGCACAAGCAGCATCAGGATTGATGTTCATCACCGGTGCGAACGAGCCGGTGAAAACCGGCGTCGCGTTGTCGGACGTGCTCACCGCGCACTACGCGCACGGCGCCATCCTCGCGGCATTGCATCGACGCGAACGCACAGGGCAAGGCGCGCGCATCGAAGTGTCGCTGTTCGGCGCGACCGTCGCCTCACTCGTGAACGTCACACAAGCGGCGTTGTCGACGAACGTCGAAGCGAAACGCTACGGCAACGCGCATCCATCGATCGTTCCGTATCAACTCTTTCACGCGCGCGATCGCGAGTTCGCAATCGGCGGCGGCACCGATCGCCATTTCCAATCGTTGTGCGAGCGCGTCATCGAAAAGCCGGAGCTCGCGAACGACGAACGATTCGCGACGAACACCGCGCGCGTGAAGCATCGCGATGTCCTCGTGCCGATGCTCGACGCAATCTTCGCGAGCGACGACGCACACGTGTGGGTCGCACGTTGCCGTGCCGCGGCGATTCCGGTGTCACTCGTGCGAGGTGTGCTCGAAGCATTGCGCAGTGACGAAGCGCAACCGCTCATCAGCAACGAAGCGGGATACGTGACCGTGTGTCATCCCGTGCGATTCGACGGCGAACGCCTGCCCGTTCGCACGCATCCACCGCGTCTCGGCGAGCACACCGAATCGCTGAAGCGCGAATTCAGCGGTTCTCGAAATACGACAACGCAAACAGTGCCGCGCAACAAAGAAAAATGAATCCGATCAATCCCGCGATGATGGCCGCGTGCGATGTGCCGCCCGGCTTCCTGCCGAAGCCGCGCAACATGAGCACCACCGCGGTCGCGCCGATGGCGATCACGATCGTGCCGACGATCAGAACGGTGATCAGTGCGCGCTGAAACTCCTCCGGACCCACGAGTGCAACTTAGCATGCGCGGCGTCGCCGCGGTGATCTTCGATTTCGACGAAACGATCATCGACCTCGAGCCGCAACACACCGCGGCGCACACCGCGCTGTGCCGCGAGCAATCGTCCGATTACCTGCAAATGCCCGAGTCGTTTCGCAAAGGCTCGGGGCGTCGCATCATCGACGACATTCGCGACATGCGCGCGCACTTCGGTTGGAGTGCATCCGAAGACGAGCTGTTCATCGCGCGACAAAAACACTTCGACGCGATTTGCGAATCATCGGAGCTGCGCGCGATGGACGGCGTGATCGAGATCATTCGCGAGTTGCAGCAAACAGGCGTGACGCTCGCGGTCACATCATCGGCCGTCGGCAATTCGATCGACGCGATTCTCGTGCGACTCGGATTGCGCGATGCGTTTTCACTCATCGTCGATGGCAGTGCGGTGAAGCACGGCAAACCGGATCCCGAGGCGTATCTCGTCACGGCGCGCAAACTCGGCGTGGAACCGCGCGAATGCATCGTGTTCGAAGATTCGGAAGTCGGCGTGCTCGCGGCGAAACGCGCGGGGATGGACTGCATCGCCGTGCGCAATCCGAACGCGCTCACACGACAGGATCTCTCGCCGGCGGATGCGATCGTCGATTCGATGCGCGAGATTGCGATCGTTCGTTAAACGCGCGCGGTGCTCAGCTCCGCGACCATACGAATCAGCCGCTTGCCTTCGTCATCCGCGGTCTCGTACGCGTTACACAACGTCTCGACCTCGAGCTCGTCTTCGTGATCGCCGACCGTAAATCCATCGAGCGGCTGCACGGCGGACGTCGTCGGGATGCGCCACCAGCGACCATCTTTCAATCGATAGCTCACGTAGCCGCGCGAGCGTGAGCGTCGCGCCTGGCCGATCGTCGCGAGAATCGTTTCTCCGGCGGAGCGCCCGGTCTCACCCGCGGCGTTTGCTTTCTGCGCCGCGAGAATGCGCCCGACAAAATCGGCGATGAGATTCTGGAGTTTGTCGTTCGAGTCACCGACCGGTGTTTCGAAGTGCAGACCGGTTTGCGAAAGCACGCTCTTGCCGTCGCCACCGGGTTGTTTCACGACACTCGATCGCACAACTTCGCAGTGAAACGCGACCTCTTCACCCTGCCAGCGGAACGTGAGATCGAGTTTTTCTCCGGGCTCGGCGGTACCGTAATGCTCGACGAACGCGCCGGCCATGCCGATGTCGAGCACAAGTGCGTTGGCCGATCCGAGGGTGCCGAGGATCGGCTTCGACAGTTTCAGTCGTTGAAACTCGCGACGATCTGATGGGTGCATTGTTGTTGGAAGCGGGGACGGACGACCGACAGTTCGCGTATGGTAAGGCCTTTGCTGCATGGAGCGAAGGGGCCGAGGCGAGAGAGACGTTCGGTGAGATTGTTGAAAGGACCTCGAGAACGACGCAGCCTTTGGCGCGTCGGCCCGGAGAGCACGTGGACGACCGTCGTGCCGGTCGTGTTCATCATCGTGTCTCTGCTGTCGCTCGTCATTTTGCCGATCGTCGTATCGAGCAAGACCGCGCGGATGCGCGACGAAATCTCGCGCGTCGCTGAGCCCGCGCGCGAACAGGCGAATTCGCTTCAGCTCAATCTCTCATCCGAGTTGAAAGCGATCATCTCGTATCAGACGACGGGACAACGCCAGTACCTCGCGCAGTACTTCGGCTACGCGGAAGAAGAGGAAGCGAGCCGCAGAGAGTTGGAGAAGCTGCTGCCGCAACTCGACGAGAGTCTGCAGAGCGATCTCCGCAAGTTGTTCATGCTGACGAGCGGCTGGCACCAGGGCGTGCAGAGCGGCGAGTTCACGACGCGCCAACTGCCGCCGGAAGTTTTTCTCACGCGTCTCTACGAACGCCTGCCGCAATACGAGCGCGCGCTGGATGCCGCCGCGAACCTCGAGGTGTCACTGCAAACGGCGATCGAAACGCGACTGCAATCGATTCGCGATGCCGATCGCGTGAACTATTCGCTGACGATCATCCTCACGCTGCTCGCGCTCACCTCGGCAATGCTCGTCGCGGGACTCGGCCGTCAGATGCGACTGCTCGCCCGCGAAGCAATGCACCGCAGACGCGAAGCGGAGAAGGAAGCGCACGAAGCGCGCCTTGCGCGCGAGCACGCGGAGCGCGAAGAGCGCACCGCGGCGTTTCTCGCAAGCGCGGGACAGGAGCTCGCAAAATCGCTCGATTACGAAGGAACGATCGCCACGTTCGCGCGGCTCATCGTTCCGAATCTCGCTGAGTTGTCGGTCGTCGATGCTGTCGATTCCGACGGCGTGTTGCGACGCATCACGCTCGCGCATCGCAATCCCGAAGATGAGGCGCGTTACGCGCCGATGATCGGCCGCGTGCTGCGCGACGTGCCGGAATCGCTGACGCGCATCCTGTCGAAAGGCGAGCCCGCGCTCGTCGGATCGACGTCCGGACTCTACGAATACATCACTGGCGAAAGCGATGGCGGCGTGCGCAATCTCGTGCTGCTGCCGCTCGTGAGTCGCGGACAAACGATCGGCATTGCTTCGGCGGTGTCGACGGAATCGCGTCCGTTCACGGAAAGCGATCTTCCGCTCTTCACCGAGCTCGCGCGACGCGCGTCGATCTCGGTCGACAACGCGCGGCTGTATCGCGAATCGCAACAGGCAGTGCGCGCGCGCGAAGAAGTGCTCGCGATCGTGTCGCACGATCTTCGCAATCCTCTCAACGCCGTCACCCTCGGCGCATCGCTGCTGCAATTGTCAGAGTCACTCGCCGATGATGATCGCGAACAGATCGACACGATCGTCATCAGCGCGCGGCGCATGAGCCGTCTCATCGAGGATCTGCTCGACGTCACGCGACTCGAAGGTGGCAAGCGCTTGCCGATCGAGCCAACGAGTGTCGATCCCGCGGACATGCTGCGCGAAGCCGAAGAGCTCTTCCGCGCGCAGGCCGCGGTCGCGGAAGTAACGATGATTCCGGACATCGAGAGCGGATTGCCCGCGGTGCATGCAGATCGTCATCGCATCATGCAGGTCCTGTCGAATCTCATCGGCAACTCGATGAAGTTCACGCCGCAGGGCGGCAGCATCACGACGTGCGCAAAACGCCGCGATCGCGAAGTGCTGTTCTGTGTGCGCGACACCGGACCAGGAATCCCGAAAGAACATCTGCGCGATATCTTCAGTCCGTACTGGCAGGCGAAACGCACGGAGCGCATGGGCGCGGGACTCGGATTGCCGATCGCGAAAGGCATCGTCGTCGCGCACGGCGGCTCGATCTGGGTGGAGAGCGAGTTAGGTCGCGGAACGCAGTTCTACTTCACGCTGCCGATCGCATCGCAGCGCGATACGCCGGAGCTCACGACCGCGGCGGAATCTGCAAAACCTCGCTGACGCTCAACTCGGCGAACAAGCGAATCAAGCGACGGCCTTCATCGTCGGACGCTTCGTACACCGCGCAGAGCCGCTGCATCTCGTCGGGATCTTCGCCTTTGGCGACGGTGAATCCGAGGTGCGGCTGCTCGGGGAGAAACACGTTGCGACGCTGCCATGCACCGCGATCGAGTCGATACGAAAGGAACTGCGCATCGATGCCGCGCACGGTCTTGTCGCCATCCACCGCGCGAATCCGCAATCGCGTCGCCTCGGAATCGAATCGATGTTCGAGCGCCCACGCCACAAGTCGCGCGAGCATCTTTCGCAAACGATCGCCGGATTCACCGATCGCCGCGAGAAAGCGCATACCGGATGCGTAGCCGCCAGGTACTTCGAACGAGCGCACGACATCGCAACGCATCGTGATCTCGCCGCCGTCTCCTTCGAACAGCAGATCGCCGCGCGTTGCGCTCAGCGGCGCGTCGTGATGAATGCGCGCGCCGAGAATTCCGATCTCGACGAGCGTGATGGGAGATGAGGCGAACGAACCGGAGATCGGTCGTTCGAGATGCAGACGCTGGAACTCACGCCGCTCCTCGCCCTTCGGGTGCATGGCGGGGATTTTAGCGTCAGTTCTCTGCTACGCGCATCCGCACCGTGGCCATGTACGACGTCTGCACGCGGCTGCGATAGCGCGCGGCGCGACGATTGACCTTTTGAATGTACTCCTGTGTTTCCACGAACGGCGGAACTCCGCCGAATCGCGCGACGTTGCCTTCGCCCGCGTTGTACGCCGCGAGCGCGATGCTCTCGTCATTGAAACGATCGAGCAGATAGCGAAAGTACTTCGTTCCCGCCGCGATGTTCTTCGCGGGATCGAACGGATCATCAACGCCGAGAATGCGTGCGGTGCTCGGCACGATCTGCATCAAACCCTGCGCGCTTTTGTGCGACACGAGACTCGCGCGGAAATCGGATTCGGTGTGCACCATCGCGGCGACCAGCTCCGGCGGCAGATTGTTCTTCACCGCCTCGCGATGAATGATGTCGCCGTACGGAATGTGGGCACGGAAGTAGTCCTCGCGAAAAACATCAAGCGTGAACGGGCGCCGCTGGTTTTGCGGTACGAAGAACTGCTGACGCATCGCCTGCGTCGTGAAGATCGGCAGCGCTTTCGGATCGAGCGGCGCCGGATCCGACATCGGCATCGCCATGACGTTTTGCGTCTGCTGCAAATTTTCGCCGCGAAGCGCGATGAGGTTCATCGTCTTCGCGTCATGCGGCATGTCGATCGCGGCGAATGCGAGCGGAATGCTCGCGAGCACCGCAACTCCGCGCGCCGCAAGGCCTAATCCACGACGCCAGACACTGCGCCGGCGTCCTCCGTGCTTTTGACACGAACAGACGATTCGATAGTCGGGTCCCGGCTTCCAGTTTCCCTGTCTTTTGCGCTGATTTCGGTGTACCACGGTTTTCGCCAAGGGCAAAAGACGGACCAGTTCGCGCCGCGCGCGAGCAACATGAATGGAATGAACGAGATGGTCAGTCGCAACCCTGCGTCGCGAAAAATGGACAGTGGTCGTCAGGATACGAAAAGCGCTTTCGTTTCGTCGTTGAACAAAATCACCAGCGCGTAAACGCCAATCGCGGTGCCAATCGGGAACGAGGGGAGGCTGAGAATCGCGAGCACGATCGTGAGAATGCGCGCCCACGATTTGTATTTGCCGAGTCCCCAGCCGGCGATGATGCTGGGAATCGAGAGGATGCCGATGAGCGCCGCGATGAACGTGATGCAGCCGCCGGCCCACGCCGCGCCGGTTTGCGCTTCAGCACTTCGATCCTGCGAAAGAATCGTCGCGGCGGTGCCGGCGCCGAGGAAGAAGAATGCGACGGCGACGAGAATGCCCAATACTCCGAGGATCATGAAGAGGACTGAGAGAACTTTGACGTGTTGCGCCATGACGTATCTTCTCCGCTGCAATTTAACGATCTAAATCTCACGTCGTCGTCGACGTATCTGTGGATACGGTTTCGGTGTCCGGAGGTTCAGGCGATTGTGTGTCGATCGTTTCCGTCGCGACCGTGTCGGTATCGACCGGCTCCGTCGTCGTAGTGACGGTGTCCGTCGTCGCTGTCGTTTCCGTGGTCGTTGTTTCGGTTGATGGTGCTTCCGGTTTCTTCTCCGTCAGCACTTGTTCTTCCGCGAGATGTCCCCAGCGCCGCAGGCGCGAAAGAATCATCTGCTGCCGCCAACGCAAACGTTTGTTGGGCTTCGCGACGTTCATCACGCGAGGGTTCGGCAAACATCCCGCCAGCAACGCGGCCTCGCGCGGCGACAATGCCGACGCGGATTTTTTGAAGTAGCGACGCGCGCCTGCTTCCGCGCCGTACGTGCGCTCTCCAAGCTCGACGACGTTGAGATAGATCTCGAGGATGCGCTTCTTCGTCAGATGTTTTTCGAGTGAGCGCGCGATGAAGTACTCGCGAATTTTGCGCAGCGGATTGCGTGACGGAGAGAGGTAAAGGTTCTTCGCGAGTTGCTGCGTGATGGTGGAGCCGCCGTTCGTGAGGCGGCCTTTCTTCCAGTTCTTCTCGAGCGCTTCGCGCATGCCTTTCGTATCGACGCCTTTGTGCTCGTAGAACGAGTTGTCTTCGGCGACGAGCACGGCGCGACGCAGATACGGCGAGATGCGATCGTACGGAACCCACTTCCATTCGATCGCGTCGCTCTTTCCTTCGCGTCGCAAGAGCTCTTTGCGTTGTTCGATGAAGGCCGTGGTTTCGGGCGGATTCTTCGCGAGTTTCGCGACGTCGGGAAACGTCAGCACTTCCCACGCAACGCGCGCGAGCACAGCAAGCACGACGATGATGACGAGACGCCGCAGCACGGCGGAGAGGATAGACTATCGCGCATGAAACGCCTGCTCATCGCGGTACTGGTGCTGCTCGTGCCGGGCGTTGCGCTCGCGTTCAATCCGCAGCGGCGCGCGTCCGAGAACAATGTTCGCATTGCGATTCTGCATCCGGAGCCCGGCAACTCGCCGGATGAGACGCTGGTGCAGGAGAAGGTCGTTCGCTATCTCACGTCGGAGCTGAAGAAGCGCGGCATCGATGCGTACGAAACGGCATGGACGTACGAGGACGCTGCCACAAACTCGAACGTCGATGTCGATTACTACGTTGAAGTTCTCGGCACACGCGCGGATGCGGATGCACTCGGCGGAATCGACATCGGCGGCCGCGATGGCGAAGTCTCCCTCGGCGTCGTGGTCTCGCATGTCGCCGCGGAATTGCGCGTCTACGATGCACACACGATGGAAGTGCTGACGTCGCAGAACATCGCGAAGCGCTCATCGGCTGTGCGCCCGACGAGCATCGGTTTCGGCGGCGGCGACGTGTTCGCATGGATCGCGATGCCGTTCTTCGAGCGCCAGCAATATCGCAGCGCGGCGAAAGCAGCGGCGAAGGATGCCGCGGTGGTCATCGTCGAAGCGGTGAAATGAAACCGGTCCTCGTTCTGACGACGGTCGGTGCCGGCTTCGATGCAGGCACGCTCGCAACGTCACTCGTCGATGCGCGTCTCGCCGCGTGCGTGAACATCGTCGACAAACTGCACTCGATCTATCGATGGGAAGGCCGCGTCGTCGAAGATGCGGAGCAGTTGCTGATCATCAAGACGACCGACGAGCGCGTGAACGCATTGCGCGAGGCGCTGTTCGCACAACACCCGTACGAAGTGCCGGAGTTTGTGGTGGTGGCGATCAGTGAGACGTCAGAGGCGTATGGGAAGTGGATTCTGGATTCGGTGTAGCGCCGCGCTTCCTTCCGCTCCACCACAACAACACCGCCGCCACACCCAGCGTCAGCAAACTGATGTTCCTGCCGCGCGTGAATGATTCCGGCGCGAAGATCACCCGCACGTTGTGATTGCCTTTCGGCACGAACACGCCGATGAACGCGTGATTCGCGAATCGCGTCTCCACACGTTTGCCATCGACGTACGCGCGCCATCCCGGCCACGCGGTGTCGCTGATGACGACCCATCCGTCATCGATCATCTTCGCGTCGAGATCCCAGCCTTTCGCATGTCCGATTCGTTTGATGCCGATCGTGCCGGGACCGTTGGCGATGTCGTGCGGTTTGTATTCAGGCGCGGTGATCACGGCGCGCTCGGCGAAGTCGGTCGTGTTGATCATCGTGAGCAGCACGCCGTTCGCATCGCGCTCATAACGCACCCAGTGCGGTACGAACGCACGCGACAGCACGCGCGTGTTCTCGAGCAGTTTGCTCTGCCGGTCCTGCACGACGATTTTCCACTGCTCGTCTTCGACGGGATCGAGTGAGCCGAGGGCGTACTTCACGTTGAGGAAAGAGAGGAACGGCTTCGAGCGCTCCGTGACTCGATTGAACGACACGCCCTGATGCTCGGACCACACGCGATACGTTTCGAAGAGACGCTTGTTCGTCATCGCCTCGTAGCCGCGCGCATCTTCGAGTCCGTACAACGCGGCAGCATCCGGCAGAAACGCGTAATGCAAACCGACGAGACGAAACGGTCCGCTCGTGTCTTTCTGCATGTGCTCGAGCACGGGAATCGATGGATAGAACGAACGCTCAGGAATCGCCGGATAGATGCCGCCATCTTCGACGCTGCGTTGAATGAGCACGAGCGCAAGCACGATCGGCAAGGCGACGCGCGGCTGCGCTTTGAGCGCGAACAACAGCACGAGCGCGAAGAGCGGCAGCAACTCGGCGAGCGTGAGTTGCTGAACGACAGTCGGCAGCAATCCTTTCGCGAGCTGCTGCATCGCCATGAAGTGCGAGGCGATGCCGAATGCGAAGCAAAGCGTGAGTGCGATTCCCGCGCAGATCCACGCCCGCTTGTGATTCGCCGCATCCGGCCATGAATCCACCGCGATGCCGGTGAGCATCGCCAGCGCGAATACCGCGGCGAACGCGAGTCGCTCATTGAGCGTGATGTTGAAGAGCGGCAATTCGTGCAGCAGATGCGCGATCGGCCACGCGTTGAGAGCCGCAAACGCGCAAATGATCGCGACGATGAGAAAGAACCACGTACCGCGTCGTCGCGGCGCGAGCACAAGTGCGCTCAACGCCAGACTCAACACGAGACTGCCGACGCGCAACGTCGTCGGCTCCCACTCTTCGTTGTAGCTGTCGCGCTGCGGCTGGCCGCCCCAGAACGGGATGAGCGAGTGTTTGACGCGCTTCACGACCATCGCGGGATCGGAGACGAAATCCGCGGGCGCATACATGGTGTGCCGCACGCCGAATTCGACGGTCTCGCGCGCAGAAGTCCAGAACGGCAGCAGGGAGATTGCGGTGATGCCGAGCGCGAGAACGCCGGCGACGATCGCAAGCACGATGGCTTTGATGCTGCGATTGCGATTGAGCTCGTACGCGCCGTACACCGCGCCTAACGCGACGACATGCAGAATCGACTCAGGATGTCCGACGACGATCAGCATCGCGAATGCAATCGTGAGCAGCACGGCACTGCGTCGCGAGCGTTCATAAATCACGAGCCGCACTGCAAACAGGACGAGCGGAAAAATCGCCCACGCACGGCCTAACGGCCAGGCGATGAAGAACGAGAGCATGCCGCCGAACATGTACGCCGCGGCGGTGATCAGGGACGGGATCTCGCGCAATCCGAATGCGCGCGCGAATGCGAACGTGAACAGCGCGCAGAGAAAGAACGACATCGCGGCGTTGTACGTGAGCGCCTGCGGATGCGAGAGCACGAGCGAAAGCAAATGCAGCGGGTCATAAACCGTCGACTGCATGTTCGCGGCGAGAATGTTTCCGCACAGCAGATACGGATTCCACAACGGCATCTCGCCATGCAGCAACGACTGCCGCACCGCGCTCTGCCACGGAATCATCTGCATGTAGAGATCGGATAGCGCGCCGTTATGGACCTTCGCGGTGCCGTAGTCCTTCGCGTAATCCTTCAGCGGCTCGGACATGTACGGCAGATCGATCGGCGCGTACACGCGGCCGGTGAAAAGCGCCTTGCCGGCGAAGCAGCAGGGAAGCAGCAGAATCACGAGAGCCGCGGCCGTGCTCAGTCGCTGGACATAGCGATGCCAGACGAAGAGCAGGGCAATGCAGGTTGCGAGATAAAGGACGATAGCCGGCAAGCGCGGATTAATTACCTTATGGAGTGCGGTGGCGCAAGCCATCGCTGATTTCTTTCGAAAGCGGCGGCTGACGCCACCGCACTCCATAGGCACGCTACACTCACCTCAATGCACCGCCGGGATTTCCTTCGACTCGCTGCTGCTGCACCACTCCTCGCCACACCGTTGTATGCCGCCGAGCGACATCTCCTGCAGCTCAATGGCTATCCGCTCAATGCCGAGACGCCGCTCGAGCTCCTCACCGATTACCTCACGCCGAACGATCTCTTCTTCGTGCGCAGTCACTGGATTCCGCGCATGCCTGACGCGAAAACGTGGCGATTGAAGATCGACGGCAATGTCGCACGACCGCTCTCGCTGTCACTCGCGGAATTGAAGAAACTTCCTCGCATCGAGACCACGTGCGTGTTGCAGTGCGCGGGAAATGGTCGCGCGTTGCACAGTCCCGTACTACCGGGTGTGCAGTGGTCGTACGGAGCGGTCGGCAATGCGCGATGGGCTGGCGTTCGCGTGCGCGACGTGCTCGAGCGCGCGGGCATCAGCACTAACGCAAAGCATCTTCATCTCTTCGGCAGCGACGATCCTCCGGGAAAAGTTCCGCCGTTTCATCGCAGCATCGAGATGGGGAAAGCGATGGACGATTGCATCCTTGCGTACGAGATGAACGGCGCGCCGCTGCCGCAATCGCATGGCGCACCGCTGCGCATGGTCGTGCCGGGATGGGCGGGCGATCACTGGATGAAATGGCTCGTGCGCATCAGCGCGAGCGACAAACCGCAGACCGGTTTCTACATGGACACCGCATATCGCTGGCCGCTGAAACCGGGCGAGCCGGGAGTGAGCGTCAAGCCCGAGGAGATGCGGCCGGTGACGGAGATCGCGGTGAAATCGAACATCACGACGGCGCCGAAAGTCGCGCGTGTTGGTGTGCCGATCGACATTCGCGGCTTCGCATTCTCCGGAGCGCCCGACATCGCGCGCGTCGAGATCACCGATGACGACGGCGCCCACTGGAAAGCCGCAACGCTGGATGTGCGTCACTCCGCACATGCGTGGAGACTGTGGTCCTTCCGTTACACGCCGAAACGCGCCGGCATCGTGAAGCTCGCCGCGCGCGCAACGGACTCGCGCAACACCGCGCAGCCGCGCACCGCGATCTGGAACCAGAGCGGTTACCTTTACAACGCGTGGCAGAGCGTGAGCATCGAGGTGAAAGCATGAAACTCGCGATCGCGCTGATTCTCGCCGCGACGCTTCCCACGCCCGGCACGCAGTTCAAGCAACTGCCGAACGGCAAAGGCAAAGCCGAAGTCGAAGCGGCGTGCTACGCCTGTCACTCCGCGGATTTGCTCGCGCAGCAACGGCTGAATGAAAAGCAATGGACCGCGACGGTGGAGAAGATGATGCGCTGGGGCGCCGTCGTCGCGCCGGAGAAAAAGGACGTGGTGATTCAGTACCTGGCGAAGAATTTCGGTCCGGGAAACAAGTTCGTGCCGACGAAGGTGAAGACGCAGTAGTGGAGCGGAGCGCCGGTGTCCACACCGGCTGGCCCGGCGGCGTCCGCGCCGCCGTCAATCTAACGGCGACGAAGACGTCGCCGAACCAGCCGGCGAAGACGCCAGCGCTCCTCTTCTCCCCCTCGTAGCGAATTCTGCTGTTTTCCTCCCCATCCCCTCGGAATTTCCACCGCTCGTAGCGCCGGGAACACGTTCCTCGGAGCGGGAGTTACATTGACTCCACGCCATGGATTCGATCGTCATTCGCGGCGCACGCGAGCACAATCTCAAAAACATCGACGTCGTCGTTCCCCGCAACAAATTCGTCGTGATCACCGGTGTCTCGGGCTCGGGCAAATCCTCGCTCGCGTTCGACACGATCTTCGCGGAAGGGCAGCGGCGCTACGTCGAATCACTCTCTGCATACGCGCGGCAGTTCCTCGAACAGATGGAAAAGCCGGACGTCGATTCGATCGAAGGGCTCTCGCCCGCGATCTCGATCGAGCAGCGCACGACCTCGCGGAACCCGCGCTCCACGGTCGGCACCGTCACCGAAATCTACGACTACCTCCGACTTCTCTACGCGTCGATCGGCACGCCGCACTGCACCAACTGCGGTCAGGAGATTCGCCCGCAGACCATCCAGCAGATGGTCGATCGCCTCATGGCGAATCCCGCCGGCACGAAGTTCACGATCCTCGCGCCGTACATTCGCGGCAAGAAGGGCGAGTACAAAAAACAGATGCTGCAGATGGTGAAGGAAGGCTTCACGCACGGCATCGTCGACGGTCAGGAAGTCGAGCTTTCCGATCCGCCCACGCTCGACAAACAGAAGAAGCACACGATCGACATTCGCATCGATCGCATCATCGTGAAGGAAGGCATCGCTCAGCGTCTCGCGGATTCGCTCGAGACCGCGACGCGCGTGACGAAGGGACTCGTCAAGATCCTCTACCAGGAGGACAAGCGCGAAGAGTTGATGTCGCAGAACTACGCGTGTCCCGATTGCGGTGTCTCGATCGGCGAGATCACGCCGCGACTCTTCTCGTTCAACTCGCCGTACGGCGCGTGCTCGGGATGCTCAGGACTCGGTGTGCTGCTCGAAGTCGACGAGCGCAAGATCGTTCCGGATGGTTCGAGAACTCTCGAAGAAGGCGCGCTCGCGCTTTGGAAAGAGGGCAGCGAGAACTGGCGCTTCCGTCAGATCGAAGTGCTCGCGAAGACGCTCAAGTTCAAGCTGAACGTCGCGTGGGACAAGCTGCCGGAGAAAGCGCGGAACGCGATTCTTCACGGCAGCGACGAGAAGATGCGTTTCTCGTTCAGCGGCGCGGAGAGCGCGTACGAATACAACGGTAAGTACGAGGGCATCATCCCGATGCTCCAACGCCGCTACAAGGAATCGGACAGCGACGACATCCGCGAAGAAATCGAGCGGTTCATGACGCCGAAGAAGTGTCCGCAGTGCGAGGGCAAACGACTGAAGCCCGAAGCGCTGAGCGTGACGGTGGCGAATCGCTTCATCGATCAGATCGTCGCGCTGCAGCTTCGCGACGCCGCTGAGTTCTTTCAGGGCATTCAACTCTCGCCGCGAGAGGAATCGATCGCAGGCAAGATCCTCAAGGAAGTCCGCGATCGCCTCGGGTTTCTGAACGCCGTCGGAGTCGGCTATCTCACACTCGATCGCAACGCCGCAACACTTTCCGGCGGCGAAGCACAGCGCATTCGTCTCGCGACACAAATCGGCTCGAAGCTCATGGGCGTGTTGTACGTGCTCGATGAGCCGTCGATCGGTTTGCATCAACGCGACAATCGCAAGCTCATCGAGTCGCTCTTGGAATTGCGCGACGTCGGCAACACGGTGATCGTCGTCGAGCACGACGAGGAAACGATCGAGACGGCCGATCACATCATCGATCTCGGGCCGCGCGCCGGTGTGCACGGCGGCAACATCGTCGCCGAGGGGACGCTCGAACAGATCACGACATTCCCGAGCTCACTCACCGCGAAATACCTGCGCGGCGAATTGCGCATCGACGTGCCGGTGAACCGACGCGCGCTCGGCGAGAACAAACTCGTGATTCGCGGCGCGACGCAGAACAATCTCAAGAACATCGACGTCGAGTTTCCCCTCGGCGTCTTCATCGCGGTCACGGGCGTCAGCGGCTCTGGCAAGTCGACACTCGTGAACGACATTCTCTACAAAGCTCTGTCGCGTCACTTCTACGACGCGCTCGACACGCCGGGCGAGCACAAACGCATCGACGGTCTCGAGCACATCGACAAAGTCATCGACATCGATCAGTCGCCGATCGGCCGCACGCCGCGCTCGAATCCCGCGACGTACACGCAGCTCTTCGGCGAGATTCGCAATCTCATGGCCGCAACGCCCGAAGCGCGCATGCGCGGCTACGGGCCGGGACGCTTCTCGTTCAACGTGAAGGGCGGCCGCTGCGAAGCGTGCAAAGGCGACGGCCAGATCAAGATCGAGATGCACTTCATGCCGGACATCTACGTGAAGTGCGATGTCTGCAGCGCGAAGCGCTACAACCGCGAGACACTCGAGGTGAAGTACAAAGGCTTCTCCATCGCGGAGATTCTCGACATGACCGTGGAGCAGGCGACGGAAGTGTTCCGCAATGTTCCACGCATCTACAACATCCTGCGCACGCTCGATGAAGTCGGCCTCGGCTACATCACCCTCGGGCAGTCATCGACGACACTCTCCGGCGGCGAAGCACAGCGTGTGAAACTCGCGAAAGAACTCGCGAAACGCGCAACGGGCAAGACGCTGTACATCCTCGATGAACCGACCACCGGTCTGCACTTCGATGACGTACACAAGCTCCTGCACTTGATGCACGGCCTCGTCGATCGCGGCAACACGGTCGTGGTGATCGAGCACAACCTCGACGTCATCAAGACCGCCGATCACGTCATCGACCTCGGCCCCGAGGGCGGCGACGGCGGCGGCCTCGTGATCGCAAAAGGAACGCCGGAGCAAATCGCAAAAGTGAAGAGCAGCCCGACAGGCGTGTACCTCGCGAAGACGCTGAAAGACTCGGCCAAACGCGCGATGGTTTTGACTTAGGGTGAAGGAGCGCCGACGTCTTCGTCGGCTGGCCCGCGGACGTCATCGTCCGCGTTGATCGACGGCGGCGCAGACGCCGCCGGACCAGCCGGAGCGGACACCGGCGCTCCACTTCCTCATCCTGCGATACCCTTTCCCTCCTCATGCAGATCGTCTGCGTTCTGTTTCCCGAGTTCACGCAACTTGATCTCACCGGGCCGTACGAAGTCTTTCACCGTCTGCCGCGAACGGAGGTCGCACTCGGCCCCGAAGGCGGCGACGGCGGCGGCCTCGTGATCGCAAAAGGAACGCCGGAGCAGATCGCACAAGTGAAAAGCAGCCCGACAGGCGTGTACCTCGCGAAAACGCTGAAAGACTCGGCCAAACGCGCGATGGTTTTGACGTAGGGTGAAGGAGCGCCGACGTCTTCGTCGGCTGGCCCGCGGACGTCATCGTCCGCGTTGATCGACGGCGGCGCAGACGCCGCCGGACCAGCCGGTGCGGACACCGGCGCTCCACGTCCTCATCCTGCGTTACCCTTTCCCTCCTCATGCAGATCGTCTGCGTTCTGTTTCCCGAGTTCACGCAACTCGATCTCACCGGGCCGTACGAAGTCTTTCATCGTCTGCCGCGAGCGGAGGTCGCGCTCGTTGCGGCGTCCGCGGATCCTGTCGCGAGCGAGGGCGGGCTGTCGATCGTGCCCACCGCCACGTTCGCCGAGGACATGGCCTGCGATGTGTTGTTCGTGCCTGGTGGTCCGGGCGTGAACGACGCGATGCTCGATGACACGCTCGTCGGATTCGTGAAGCGTCACGGCGAGCGCGCGGCATTCGTCACGTCCGCGTGCACGGGCGCGTTGATTCTCGGCGCGGCGGGATTGCTCGCGGGATTCGAGGCCGCAACACACTGGGCATCGATGGAGTATCTGCAGGCGTTCGGCGCGTGGCCGAAGAAAGAGCGCGTGGTGATGAGCGGCAATCGCATCACCGGCGGCGGCGTCACCGCGGGCATCGACATCGCGTTGCGCATCGCGGAGCAAACACACGGACGCGCGGTCGCGGAGGCAGTGCAACTCGCGATCGAGTACACCCCGCAACCGCCATTCGACGCGGGCTCACCCGAGACCGCGCCGAAAGAGATTGTCGATGCGGTGCGCGCGAAGCTCGTGCCGATGCAGGAGCTTCGCCGCCGCGCGGTCGAAGAAGCGGCGAAGAAACTCTCGTCGTGAGCGTGCCGCGACTGTTCCTGCTCTCGCCCGCATCGCTCAACGGCTTGCGCGCGAAGCAACTGACGTCTCCGCGCGCGAAGTTCGATCTCGCGGTTCGCTATCGCAGCGAAGAGGGCGTCGAAATCGGCGACGCGTTCAAGTTCATGAGCTCTCTCTATTTTCGCGGCAAGATCGCGTACGCGCGTCGCTTCGCCGTGCCGTCGCCGATCATCGGCGGTGATGGCATCTTCGTCATCACCTCGGGCTATGGTCTCGTGCCGCCTGACTGGCGTCTCAACGAAGAGCGCATGAAACGCATGCGCAAGATCGACATCGACGTGAGCGCGCGCAGCTACACGCGTCCGCTCAAAGAGCACGCGGAGCTGATCGCCGAAGCACTCGACATGGATGGCCGCGACATCGAGGTCGTGCTCCTCGGCAGCGTGGCCACCGGCAAGTACGTCGACGTTTTGCGGCCAATCCTCGGTGATCGTCTTCGTTTCCCAAAACACTTCGCGGGACTCGGCGACATGGCGCGCGGCGGTCTCATGTTGCGCGCCGCGCGATTGGGTGTGGAGCTCGAATACGTGACGCTCGATTCGAGTCGCAAGCGCGCACCCGGCGCGACTGGCAAAATGCCGACGATCGACTGAAGAGCAACCGATGGCCACCACGAAACGCGTCGTCATCCCGGACGAGAAAGAAGCCGTCCTGAAGTTCGGCAAAAAAGAAGTTCGTCTCACGAACCTCGACAAGCCGTTCTGGAAGACGCTCGGAATCACGAAGCGCGATTTGCTGCAGTACTACGCCGACGTCTCGCAGTGGCTTCTGCCGCATCTGCACGATCGCGCGATGGTGATGAAGCGGTATCCGAATGGTGCCGAGGGTGACTTCTTTTACATGAAGCGCGCGCCGTCGCCGCGGCCGGAATGGATCGAGCTTTGTACGATCGATCACGGCTCCGCGGGCATCATCGACTTTCCGATGATTCAGGATCTTCCCGCGCTCCTCTGGGTCATCAACCTCGGCTGCATCGATCTCAATCAGTGGTATGCACGATGTGACGATATTGATCGTCCCGACTATGTCCACTTCGATCTCGATCCCGGTCCCGGTGCGAACTTTGAGAAGGTGCGCAGCGTCGCGCTGCACGTGCACGACATCATGAGTCAGCTCAACGTCGCGTCCTACGCGAAGACCACCGGCTCGAAAGGCATTCACGTCTACATCCCGATCGTGCACGGGCCGGTGCAGAAAGATGTGTGGACGTTCGCGAAGACGATTGCCGTCGAGCTCGAGCGGCGTCATCCCGACATCATCACGGCCGAGTATCGCAAGGTGAAACGACCGCACGGACGCGTGCTCGTCGACTACAACCAAAACGCGTGGGGCCGCACGCTCGCATCGATTTACTCGATTCGTCCCACGCCGTTCGCCAGCGTCTCGATGCCGGTGACATGGGATGAGCTCGAGAGCGGCGTGAAGATCGAGGACTTTCGCATCGACAACGCCGTCGCGCGTCTGAAGAAGACGGGTGACCTGTGGAAGCCGCTGCTCGCGAAGACGAAGCGTTTCGATCTGTTCAGCGTCGTGCGCTGATCAATTTCCGATCGCGCTGCCGCCCTCTTGCGCAGTGAAGCCCCACGGCGAAAGAGAGCCGCCGAGGATGCAGTAATCCTGATCACCGGGACTGAGCGGGAGATTCCTGCTGACGTTCCACAGCACGAAAGGCACGTCGCCGTAGCAGGGAATCTGCAGCCCGCTCTCGGTACTCTCGCTGAAGAAGATTTGCCACGTCGTCTCGCCGCCGAGGATCGACCATCGCACGTATTGCGAGGGAAACGTCGGGCCATTGAGATAATGCACGTCCGGCACCGGCGCCGCGATGTACACCTGATCGCCGGTCAGGACCGGCGCGCCGGGACTCGCGTTATTGCCGCTGGCGGGCTCGATCCAGAGTTGTATCGGCGATCCCGAAATGTACGCCCACTTCATCGCATCGTCGTATGTGAGGCCTTCACCGGCGGTGAATGTGTAGATCGCGGCATTGTTCGGGTTACCGGGCGAGCTGTATACAAGCGGCTGATTCAACGGCAACCCTTCCTTTCGGTGGCTCGCATGGTCGGTTACGGAAGCGGCGAATGCAAGACCACGTTCTCTCGTGACGTGAAACGGTTTCTGCTTCTGCTCACGCTCGTCTTTGCATTCACTGCAAGCGCGCAGACGGTGCGCATCACCGACAAACCGGCCGGTCTCGTGAAAGGCGTGTTGTACGTCCCGATCGCCGCGGACGAGCCGGTGCAACGATTGACGCTGTTCATCAACGGCGTGAAACACACCGAGGCGTTTGGAAGAGCGGTGACGGTGCAGGTGAATGTCGGCTACTACATTCGCCGTCTGCGAATGCGCGCGGTTGGATACGACGCGCAAGGCAACATCGTGGGCGAAGACGAGATGGTCGTGAACGATCCGCGGCCGCCGTTTCGCGTGAGTTTGCAGGGACCGATGGCGTGGCCGGAGAGCGGCAATGTCGAGTTGCATGCGAATGTGTTGCGACCCGCGGAGATCGCGATCAGCGGCGTCGATTTCTATGTCGGCGAAGAGAAAGTTGCGACGTCGATCGTGGCTCCGTACACGATCAACGTTGATGCGGCGAACTATCCTGGCGCGGTTTACGCGCGCGTCGCCGCGCGCACGACGAGCGGCGATGAAGCGAACGATGTCTTGTTCTTCGGCGATCGCGCGCACGCATCGACCGACGTCACGATTCAACAGATCCCCGTTTCCATCGCATCCGGCAAAGGTCCGCTGCGCCTCGATCAACTTTCGCTGATCGACAACGGCACGCCGCGCCCGATCGAGAATCTCATCGCCGCGAGCGATCAGCCGCTGAATGTGATTCTGCTGATCGACTACTCGCAATCAATGCTCGAAGAATTGCCGGTGGTGAAAGCCGCGGCGAAGCAGTTCGCGAAGACGCTGCTGCGCCCGCAGGATCGCATCGCCGTCGTCGGCTTTCATCAACAGACCTTTTGGCTCACGGGCTGGACGAATGATTGGAACAACGCGGCCGCGGCAGTCGATCGCGTGAAGCCGATCGGCGAAACGCATCTCTACGACAGCGTGATCGAGATGTTGTACGAAGCGCAGAAGCGTCCGGGACGACAAGCGCTCGTCGTGCTGACCGATGGCGTCGATCAGGGCAGCAAGTTCACACTCGATCATCTCGTGCACTACGCGCGTTACGCGGGCGTGCCGGTGTATCCGATCGTGAAGAACAAATCGCTCTCGCGCTGGATGAAGCTCGGCGTCGGACGATTGCAGGCGCGACGACTCGCATCGATCGCCGAAGATACCGGCGCGACGTACTTCATCATTCAAAGCGAGCGCGAGCTCGGCAACGTATACGCGCGCATCGCGCAGGAGCTGATGCAGCAGTATCAGATCGTGTTCCACAGCGAGAGCGATATCGCGGATAAGTGGAGACCGCTGAAGATCGAGTCGCACGGCGGGCAGAGCCTGAGAGCGCCGAAGGGATATTTTCCGTAGCGGGTTTCCCGGAGCGGCACGTTCCATGAACAACGCCCCGCCGAGTGGATCACGGCGCACCGCTTTTTCCGGAGCCTCCGAAACGGCATCGCATTCACCGCGGACTGACTGAACGTCAGGAGCACATCTTCACGTGGCTCGCGGTGATCTTCGTGTTGCTGTACGGCACCGCGTGGGTCGCGGCAATCTCGCAGATTCACGAACAGCAGCGCGCACCGACGACGTTCGGCGACCCCGCGAACGTTCCGGCAGTCGCACCAACGACGCCGGTCGCGAGCGTCACCGGCAACATCTTCGGCGCGGTCGCACCAAAAACTCCGGCGCTCAATGAAGCGCTGCTCGAGTTTCTCGATCCATTGCGCGGCGAGAGCGGCGAGCTTCGTTACGTGCCGACATTACCCGGCGAGCAGATCTCGCAGAACGCGCCACCGGGCGCGAAGGCGGTGATCGAAGGTGGATCGGGCGAAGATCTCAGCGCGCCGGACAAGAGCGGCATCTACAAGTTCGCGGTGGAAATCAACAAAGCGTCGCGCGCGATCAACGATCTCAGCATCGTTACGCTCGTGCCGCGCTCTGAGAAGCGTTCGGGCCGCATCGGTTCGTATTTTCTCGGCAGCTGGCCATGGGAAGCCG
Source organism: Thermoanaerobaculia bacterium (assembly GCA_051953135.1). Taxonomy (GTDB): domain Bacteria; phylum Acidobacteriota; class Thermoanaerobaculia; order Gp7-AA8; family Gp7-AA8; genus QHVT01. The sequence goes on from JBQCJC010000073.1 coordinate 22,289, forward strand.
GCGGCACGCCGCGCTCCGATCGCTACGCGCCGCCGAGTGGCTTCATCGAAGTGACGCGCGACAATCAGGACTTTCAGGTGTCGGAGCATTTCAAATTGCGCGACTTCCTGACGAAAGATCAGCCGAATGTGTGGCCGAAGTATCTGCTGCTCGATCCGTTGCTGATCGACAAGCTGGAGCTCACGATTCAGGAGCTCGAGCGACAAGGTGTTCGCGTCGATCGCGTGTTCGTGATGAGTGGATTTCGCACGCCGCGCTACAACCACAGCGGCGGCAACACCGCGGGACGCGCGAGTCTCAGCAGGCACATGTATGGCGATGCGGCGGACGTGTACGTTGACAACAACGCGGACGGGTTTCCCGATGACATCACCGGCGACGGCCGCGTGACGGTGAAAGATGCGGAGCGCATGGCGCAGGCGGCGGAGATCGTGGAGCGTCGTTATCCGCGTCTGGTCGGTGGAATCGGCGTGTATGTCGCGTGCTGCGGGCACGGTCCTTTCACACACATCGATGTCCGCGGCGTTCGCGCGCGCTGGAGAGGTACCGGAAATGGGTAGAGAACAGAGGAGGTAACGTGACCACAGAAGTAAATTGCCCCGAGTGTCAAAGTCCTCGCACGGATTCCTCGGCGGTTTGCCCGACGTGCGGCGCACCGCCGGTGGGCGCGGGAGAAAAACGCGGGGTCGAAGAGGAAGTTCGCTCGAATGATCTCGAGCCTTACGTGACGCTGCGCTACATCGCGCGGCTGTTCAAAGTGCTCGCGGTGCTGATGGTGATTCTGCTCGTCGGCGAGATCTTCGTGACGGTGACGACCGATACGTTTTCATTGTCCGATCTCATCGGACGCATCACGCAGTTGCTGGTGCTCGCAGGATTGATGTGGGGCGGCGGCGATCTCACGCTCCTCGGCATCGACGCCGGTCATGACCTGCGCGTGGCGCGCATCCTCCTCGGGCGCATCAACGCCGAATTGCATCGCCGCGGTCTGGACGAAGAAAAGAAATAGTGGAGCGGCGGGCTCTCAGCCCGCCGACTTCATCCACGCATCAATTCTTCCTTGCGCTCGGCCATCGCGATTCCGAGCTCGCGCAGCTCGTCGCGATCCATCAGTTGTTTCGCGCGCGGAAACATGTCTTCCTCTTCCTCGTCCGCGTGATGCTCGACGAGCTCGCGCAACACTTTCGCCTTCGCTTTGAGATCCTCGGGCGACTGTCCCTGCTCGGTGGTCGGCATCACCATGTCGACGACGTGATGTTCCTGCAGCGCTTCCCAGTACATCGTCTTGTCGTCTTTCTTTTTCGACGCATCGAGGTACGCGGGATAGAAGATCTCTTCTTCGATCGTCGTGTGAACTTTCAATTCCTTCTCGACCTGCGCGAGCAACTTCTCGCGACGCGCACCGCTCGCGTTCTCGAGTGATGCGAGCAATTCGCGCACACGATCGTGATCCTGCTTCAGCAACGCGATCGCATCGAGCGGCTTCGCGGATGTTTTCTTCGATGATGATTTTTTTGATGCGGACTTCTTCGACGGCATCGTTGATCCTCCGCGGCGCGGAAGATCACGACACATGCCACCTGTCATCCCGAGCGGAGCATGTCATCCCGAGCGGGAGCGAGGGATCTGGGGATCGGGTGGCGGCACGAGGCACGCGCGAAGTTCGTGTCACGCCGAGCGGGAGCGAGGTGCCTGGGGCTCGGGTGGCGGCACGAGGCACATGCTTTGCGCCACACACCCACCCAGGTCCCTCGCTACGCTCGGGATGACAGGGGAAGTTCGTGTCACGAGGCACATGCTTCGCGCCACCCAACCCACCGAAGTCCATCGCTACGCGTCACGGTTCTACGATCGAGCGCGAGAGCGTTTCGCGCAGTTCGCGGAATGCGTTCTCGGGCGGGATGCCGAGCTCGCGGCAATTCGCGGCGCGTTTGATCAGCGTCTCCGCGGTTTTCTCGTCGAAGATGCGCGCGTCGACGGAGCGATGGTTCAGCTCCACGAATGCGAGCAGCGTCGCGAGTGCGACTCGGCGGTTGCCGCCTTTGAACGGACGCGCCTGAAGCAGCGCAAAGACGAGCGCGGCGGCTTTGTCGGAGAACGTGGGATACGCCTCGCGGCCGAGGGTGGTGATTTGGGGACGATTGACGGCGGAGACGAGCGCGTACTGCGAATCGACCACACCGGGATGCGCCGCATTGCCGCCGAACTCCGCGGAGACCGCGCGATGCAACTCGATGATGTCCTGCGTCGAGAGATACCGAACGCCCGCGTCAGTCGGTGAGCTTGCGGAAAGCGTTGGGGTACTTTTTGACTGCGCGGGTGAAGGCGTCGGCGACGACGGGGTTGGAGAAGGGGCCGTTGCTGGCTGGGGCCGCGGCGCCGCGACTTCGCTTTTCGCTGGCGGCTTCTTTGGCGCTGCCGACTTCTTTGGAGGAGCCGCGGCCGCTGCTTTTTTCGGAGGCTGCGGTTTTTGCGGCGCCGGACTTTTTGTCGCTGGCTTCGCTGCCGCTGCTTTTGGGGACGCTTTTTTCGGGGCTGGCTTTGGCGCCGGCTTTGACTTCGTGGGCTTTGCCGTTGCCTTTTTCGGTGCCGGCTTTGAGGGCTTTGCTGCTTTCGTCGGCGCCGCTTTTTTGCTGACCTGAGGCTTTGCTGCTTTTGACTGTTTTGGCTTTGGTTTTGTCGCCATGCGTCATTTCAGTCCTCAGGCCGATATCGTAGTCCCCTTAAGTGTCTGAGTCAATGTGATTTAGGTCCGCATCACTCTTTGACCCATCAATTGCGGAAACTAGCGTATCGCGCTAAGTCACTGAAAAGACACAGCGTTACCGGAAAGCCGACCTGCACCGAATCTTGTGCATCATTCAGTTTCGGCGGAAGCGCCGGCGTCGCCACCTGACCCTTCCTCGAACATCGGCTTCGCATCGATCGCCAGAAACTCGTTGCCTTTTCCGGTCACGGCGAAGCCATCGCCATCCGCCGCGAGAAAACCCTTGGACGTGAGTCCAACCGCTGGCGACTCGCCGCCGCCGGCCGGATGTTTGATCGCCTGAATCGTCTCGACGGTAAGCCGGTCGGCATTCAGCCGCCGGAACTCCTGAAGCACGCGGATCTCCGCGGAGGTGAGGTCGTGAGGCAGGATGATCGGCATTTTTAGATTGTAGTCGGTAGTCGGTTGTCGGTAGTCGGGAGAACCGCTTCGCCGAGAGCCACGTGAGCGGTGGCGGCCTCCCGACTACCGACTACCTTCCCTCCTGACACCGCGGACACCAATACGTTCCGCGCGCGTCGCGTCCCTGTTTCGCGAACTCGATCGGCGTTCCGC
>JBQCJC010000074.1:0-8967 GCA_051953135.1 Thermoanaerobaculia bacterium
CTCTCAGCCCGCCGGTGTTAAGTATTCGGCGGGCTGAGAGCCCGCCGCTCCACCAATGAATTTTTGTCAGGCGCATCACGCGTTCTTTCTCGCGTTATCCCTATCATTCACCGCCACGGAGGAAACCAACCATGCGTCGCACCGCTGTCGTAATGCTGTGTCTGTCTGTTGCCCTCGCCGGATGCAAGGCGAAAGAGCTCGCCGATAAGGCCGCCATCTCGAAAGATCTCGAGAAGCGTGGCACGACGGACCTGATGAAGGAAGTCGCCAACGATTCGTACACGCCGCCCGCGGATGGTCGTCTCACCGACAACCAGATCCAGATGTATCTCAAGGTTCGCGAACAGGAAAAGAAGATTGCCGAAGTCGCGAAGAACGAGATGAAGCAACACGCGAACGAAGCCAAGAAGGAAGGCGAAAAGTCCCTCAGCGGAATGATGGACAGCTTCAAAGCCCTCGGCTCCGCCGCTGATTTCATGACCGCCGATATCCGCGCCGCGAAAGACCTCGGCTACAACTCGCAGGAGTACCTGTGGGTCAAGCAGCAGATCCTCGCCGCCTCCACCGCGGACATGGCGAAGAAATTCAACAACACCATGAACGCCAACATGGAGAAGGCATACGCCGAAGCGAAGAAAGCGTATGACGAAGCCAAGGACGAGCAGACCAAAAAGATCTACGCCGACATGCTCGCCGGCTACGAAAAGGGCAAGCAGGAAATGCAGGCCGCGGCGAACGAAGATCCCGCCACCACGTACAACCGCCAGCTCGTCGCGAAGTACGGCGACGCGTTGAACGCCTACGTCCACGAGCTCTCGAAGTACGAAGACAAGCCGGGCGAAGTGCAGAAGGCGTACGAAGACTTCAACAGGAAAGCGGAAGAGGCGGCGAAGAAGAATTAGTTGCCGCTTCGCAGTCATCGAACGATACTCGCCCGTCGCATTTGCGACGGGCATTTTTGTTTATGACGACGAAAGCAACTCTGCACTGCTCCCGCTGCGACTGGACGTCGAACATCGACGCCCTCTACAACCTCTGCCCCATCGACTCCGCGCCGATCCTCGTGCGCTACTCGTTCGTGACGCCACCGCGTCTGCGCGAGCGCAACGACATGTGGCGCTACGCCGACATGCTTCCGATCGACGACGACTCCGAGATCGTCAGCCTGGGCGAAGGCCTCACTCCGCTGCTCCCCTCGCGTGTACACGCAAACGTGTACATCAAAGACGAGTCGAAGAATCCGACGCGCTCCTTCAAATCGCGCGGCATGGCCGCGGCCGTGACGATGGCGAAGAAACTCGGCGCAAAGAGTCTCGCCGCGCCGACCGCAGGAAACGCGGGCGCGGCGCTCTCCGCGTACGGAGCGCGCGCGGGAATGCCCGTCTTCGTCGCGATGCCTCGCGACACGCCGCAATCGATCATCGACGAATGCCGGAGCTACGGTGCCGAAGTCGAATTGGTAACCGGAGTGATTACAGATGCCGCGAAGCGCGTGCAGCAATTCATCCAGGCCAACGGCGGCTTCGATCTCTCGACGCTGAAAGAACCGTATCGCGTCGAAGGCAAGAAGATCATGGGCTACGAACTGTTCGCCGATCTCGGAAAACTGCCGGACGTGATTCTCTATCCCACCGGCGGCGGCACGGGCCTCGTCGGCATGTGGAAAGCGTTCGACGAAATGCAGCGACTCGGCTGGATCGGCTCGCATCGTCCGCGCATGTGGAGCGTGCAGTCGAGCGGCTGCGCGCCGATCGTACGCGCGTGGGAGCAGGGACTCTTCACCGCGCCCGAATGGGAATCGCCACACACCGAAGCGTGGGGCTTGCGCGTGCCGCGCGCGGTTGGCGATCGATTGATGCTCACGGCGATTCGCGATTCATTCGGCGGTGCAATTGCAGTCGATGATGCGCGCATCGAAGACGCGGCCGCGCGCATGCGACGCGACGAAGGCATCGATGCAGGACCGGAGACTGGTGCCGCGTGGCTCGCGCTCGATGCGTTGCGCGCGCGTGGCGATGTGCGCGATGGTGAGACGGTGGTCGTGTTCAACACCGGCGGGAACAAGTATCGATAGATTGCGGTCGTGACCCGCCTCACGCATTCGCGTCAACGAAAGCAGTACATTGCACGTCTAACTGGGTCTCACAGCTGACTTACGCGGAGCGTGCAATGAAATCCCACTGCCGATGGGTGGTTCTTCTTTCGATCCTCGTGTTCGCGGCGCAAGCCTTTGCGACTTGTCCCGCGGCAGGACCAATCCTCACGATGCCCGCGGAGAATGCCACCGTTGGCTTCGGCTCGGTGCATCTCGACTGGGATGGCGTTTCGGGCGCGACGCAGTACGACGTCTGGCTTCGCTACGAAGGCGACACGTACTCCTCGCCGCTCATGACCGTCAACGCGCCGGGCAGCGATGGCAACACGCCCGCGATTCCACCGGGCTACGGCCTCTACTGGAAGGTCGTCGCGAAAGCGCCGGCATGTCCGGACCAGCCTTCCGCGGAGGCGCACTTCCACACATCCTGTCCGGCCGTCGTTCCACAACTCACGAATCCGTCACCAAACACCTCGTTCCGCTCCGACGAGACCATCACCTTCAACTGGACTCCCGTTCCGGGCGCCGCGAGCTACGACCTCAAACTCACACCCGATGGCGGACAAACGTGGGACGTGTTCGAAGAGTTCATCACCGGCACGTCGTACTCCACCGACGCGATCCCCGAAGGCGACTGGGGCTGGGAGATTCGCGCGAACTTCGACGGTGATTGCGATCCGCTTTACTCGCAGCCGTCGAACTTCCTCATCACGAACTGCAACAGCCAGCCGACGCAAGTCACCGCGCCATCCGCTGGCGCCACCGTCGAACAACCGTTCGAAGTGAAATGGCGCGACGTCGCCGCCAACTCTTACGTCGTGCTCTTGCGCAAAGCCGGCGCGAATGAACCCGCCTTCCGCGGCACCACCGACGGCACGAGCCTGCTCGTCAGCGATCTCGATCCCGGCCAGTACCTCATCGCCGTGCTCGCACAATTCGACGCATGCGGCGACGTGCTCTCCGACACGATCGGCGTCACGATCTCGCGCGCACAAACGTGTCCCGATGGCGACATCACACTCAACACACCGACGAACAATGCCGAAGTCTCGTCGCCTGCTCATCTGAGCTGGAGCGCGTTGCCCGGCGTGCAGTTCTATCGCGTCTGGGCAACGTTCGGCGATTCCGCACCGGCCATCGTCGCGCGCACGACCGACACATCGGTCGATCTCGGATTCCCGCGCGGCACGATCACGTGGTTCGTCGAAGGCGCGCGCGAAGGCTGCGCATCGATCACCTCTGATGAGCGCACGTTCGTCGTCAAACAAGCGAGCGACTGCGCGAACAAGCCCGCGCCGGTACTCGTCTCGCCGATCGGTACGAAAGAAAAACCGGGCTCGTCGACGAATCCCGCAACGTTGAAGTGGAACGCGGTCGACGGCGCGATCGGCTATCGCGTATGGCTCTCTGAAGATGGCCAGCCGTTCGGCGATGTGACGATCACACAGCAGACGCAAATCAACGTCGACGTCGAACCGGGACTGCACGCGTGGTACGTGCAGGCACTCTTCGCCGGATGCGATCCCGTGCGCTCCGCCATCGCATTCTTTACCGTCGCGCAAGCCGCATGTCCGAACACCGCGCCCGCGCTCATCGCACCCGCGCAAAACGCCACGGTCGGCGCGAACGTCACGTTCCGCTGGACGGATGTCGACGCCGATCAATATCGCGTGCTGATCTCGCGCGACGGCGGAGATCCGATCGTGATCGGCAAGACCGATGACACGGAGCTCGCTCGCCTGCTGCTGCCGGGTGCGTATGTCTGGACGGTCGAAGCGATTTACAACCAATGCCCGTCGGTCCTCAGCACGCGCGGCCACTTCACGATCACGCGCGCGGTGACGTGCACGAACGTCGAGCCAGCATTGCTCGCGCCCGCGGACAACGCGTCGCTCACCGACAACACGATCACGTTCTCGTGGAGCGCCGTACCGAATGCAATTCGTTACGGTGTCGTCGTCGAGATCGACGGCGGCGCCGACACGCTCCTCGGGCTCACCGAATCGACATCGCTCACGCGTCGTCTTCCCTTCGGCCATATCGAATGGCGCGTCATCGCATTCTTCGGAAGCTGCGAGCCAATCGAATCGGACGATCGCGAATTCGACTTGAACGAATCCGCGAGCTGCTCGAATCGCGCGCCGATTCTCCTCGTGCCCGAAGATGGCGTGAGCGTGCCCTCGCCGCTGCGACTCGCGTGGACCGATGTGCCGCACGCCACGAGTTACAAAGTGTGGGTCGTGCAAGGCGACGCGACACCGGCGCTCGCCGCGACGACGACCGAATCGCGTGCAGCGATCACGCTCACGCCCGGCCGCTACGAGTGGTTCGTCGAAGCGCTGTTCCCGAGTTGTCCGTCGACAGAATCGGCGCACGGCTCCGTGACCGTCACGCCGAAGGAATCGTGCGGCACGCCGCGCAGACCGGATGCGTACGTCGTCGGTCAGGCATTGTCGAACACCGACTATCGCGTGCGCTGGACGCCGCTGCCGAATGTCAGTTTGTACGAGGTACAGGAGTCGAGAAATCTCGACTTCAACAACGCAACGACGTTCAAGACCGACGACGTCTCGCTGCGCTTCGTGCATGAAGTGAGCGGCACGCCGGTGCAGTATCTCTATCGCGTGCGCGGCATCAGCGATTGCAGCGATGCGCGCGGTCCGTACTCCGATGTCGTGGGCGTGTTCGTCATCGCCCCGCGCACGAACAACGCGAGCACCGAGATCGGCTCGAAGTCCGCGATCGTGCAGAAAATCTTCCTGCCCGGCGGTTCCACGCCGCAGCAATTCAGCGTGCGCAGCGACAAGCCGTGGATCACGATCACGCCGTCGAACGGCACGCTGCCAGTCGAAGGTCTGACACTCACGCTCACCGCCGATCCATCAGTTCTCGACCTCGGCACAAACACCGGCACGATTCAGGTCACATACACGACCAGCGCGAATGGCGTCGCCGCGAACGGAACGACCTCCGCGGCGATCCCGGTATCGATCAGTCTCGTCACGCCGGTCACGCCAGGCGGACAAAACACGCCGCCGCCCGATGCATTGATCTTCCCGATCGTCGGTCACGCTGCGGGCGCGAATGACTCGCTATTCGAATCCGACATTCGCGTCACGAATCTCACCGCGAACACGCGCAAGTACGAATTGCACTTCACGCCGTCGGGGATCGATGGCACGCAGACCGGACAATCGAGCACCCTCGAGCTCGCGCCGAACGAAACGATGGCGCTCGATGACATCGTCGCCAGTCTCTTCGGCACCGGCACGACGTCGAGCGCAACCGGCATGCTCGAAGTGCGGCCGATCACGACCGAGTCTTCATCGAACAGTTTGTTGTCTTCAATCACGTCGACCTCGCTGAAACAACTGCAGACCGTCGCATCGAGCCGCACGTACAACTTCACGCCGAACGGAACGTTCGGACAATACATCCCGGCAATTCCGTTCTCCGATTTCGTCGGGCGTCTCGCCGACAACGGCGCCGCGAACATCCTCTCGCTGCAGCAAGTCTCGCAATCGAGCGCGTATCGCTCGAACTTCGGATTCGCCGAAGCGTCGGGACAATCCGCCGAGTTGCAGGTGCGCGTCTACGACGCCGCGAACACGCTGCTGTCGACCATCGGTGTTTCGCTGCAGCCGCGCGAACATCGCCAGATCAACGGCATGTTGCAGCAGGCCGGCATCAACAATCTCACCGACGGGCGCGTCGAAGTACAGGTGCTGAACGGCGACGGCAAAGTCACGGCGTACGTGTCGTCGGTGGACAACAAGACGAACGATCCGCTGCTCGTCAACGCCACGCTTCTCGGCAACGCATCGACGACTCGCACCGTCGTTCCCGGCATGGCGTACATCAACAACGGCGCGGCGTTCTGGGTCTCGGATCTGCGCGTCTTCAACTCGGGCACGACCGCAACTCCCGCGACGCTCACGTTCTATCCGCAAGGGAATCCGGGCGCGCCGCTCACGCGCGAGATTTCGATCAACCCCGGCGAGATCAAAGTGCTCGACAACGTGATCGGTGGTTTGTTCGAACAACCGAACGGCGCAGGCGGATCGATCACGATCACGACCGCGCAAGAGGCACCGCTCACCGCCACCGCGCGCACGTACAACCAGACCGCGAACGGAACGTACGGTCAGTTCATCCCTGGCGTGACGCCCGCGCAATCCGCGGGTCTCGGCGATCGCGCGTTGCAGATCCTGCAACTCGAGCAGTCGACGCGCATCCGCACGAACATCGGACTCGCGGAAACGACTGGACAAGCGGTGACGGTGGAAGTGAGCGCGATCGTGCCGGACGCGATCGCAACGCCAGTGGTTTCGATCCCGCTCGCCGCGAACGAATTCCGCCAGTTCTCCCTCGGCGAGTTCGGCTTCCCCGACGCAATCTACAACGCGCGCGTGACGGTGAAAGTCGTGAACGGCGACGGAAAGGTAACGGCGTACGGCAGCGCGATCGACATGATCACGCAGGACCCGACGTACGTTCCCGCGCAGTAATGCGAAGTGGAGCGCCGGTGTCCACACCGGCTGGCCCGGCGGCGTCAGCGCCCCCGTCAATGCAACGCCGGCGATGACGCCCGCGGGCCAGCCGACGAAGACGTCGGCGCTCCTCGCGGTCTGCATATAATGCGCGACCTCGCGGCAGCACGCCGCTCAAATCCACGGAGGTTGTGTGGCAGAACAGCAATACGACATCATCATCATCGGCAGCGGTCCGGGCGGCTATGTCGCAGGCATTCGCGCCGGCCAGCTCGGTCTCAAAGTCGCGGTCATCGAGAAAGACTCATTCGTCGGTGGCACGTGCCTGCATCGCGGATGCATCCCCACCAAATCGCTGCTCGAGAATGCCGATGTCTGGACGAAGATTCAGAAGGCGAAAGATTTCGGCATCACGGTCGGCGACGTCACCATCGACTTCTCCGCGGTGCAGAAACGCAAGCAGGGCGTCGTCGACGCCAACGCGAAAGGCATCGAGTTCCTCTTCAAGAAGAACAACGTCGAGCGCATCACCGGCTTCGGCAAAGTCATCGATCGCAACACCGTCGATGTCGATGGCAAGCAGCTCAAGACGAAGAACATCATCCTGGCGATGGGCTCCGTCCCGAAAGACCTGCCGCACATCAAAGCCGACGGCAAGCGCATCATCAACTCCGATCACATCCTGCGACTCGAAGCGATTCCCGAGTCGATGCTCGTCATCGGAGCCGGCGCGGTCGGCAGCGAGTTCGCGTCGATCTTCTCGCGCTTCGGCACGAAGACCACCATCGTCGAAGTGATGCCGCAGCTGCTGCCGATCGAAGATGAAGAGATCGCGAAGGAATTCACGCGCATCTTCAAGAAGAAAGGCATCAACGTCTTCACCGACGCGAAGGTCCTTTCGTGCGAAGTCACCGAGAGCGGCGTGAAGTCGACGATCGAAACGGGCAAAGGCAAGACGCAGGTCGTCGAAACCCAGCTCGTGCTCAGCGCCACCGGCCGCGGTCCCGTCACGGCGAACTGTGGACTCGAGAACATCAAAGTCGAGATGGACAAGCGCGGCATGATCGCCGTCGACGAGTACATGCGCACCGGTGAGCCGGGCGTCTACGCGATCGGCGACATCGTCCCGACGCCCGCGCTCGCGCATTGCGCGTCCGCCGAGGGCATTCTTGCGGTGGAGCACATCGCCGGAAAGAATCCGCGTCCGATCAACTACGACCACGTTCCGAACGCGACGTACACCGATCCCGAAGTCGCGAGTGTCGGACTCACGGAGAAGAAAGCGAAAGAACGCGGCTACGACGTGAAGATTGGCAAGTTCCCGTTCACCGCGAACAGCAAAGCGAAGATCATCGGCGACGCCGGCGGTCTCGTGAAGTACGTCGTCGACGCCAAGTACGACGAGATCCTCGGCGTGCACATCGTCGGTCCGAAAGCGACGGAGCTCATCGTCGAAGCGTGCGCCGCTCTCGAACTGGAAGCCACCGCGGAATCGATCGCCAAGACGATGCACGCGCACCCGACGCTGTCCGAAGCGCTGATGGAAGCCGCTGAGGACGTGGCGGGACACGCCATTCACTTCTAACGCAATTGCTCGAGTGTGAGGCGGCCGTCACGCGCGGCGAGCCGCCACACCTCGCGATTCGCGTAATGCCGCAGCAACGCGGCGTCCGATTGCGCATCGATCTCGCGCGCCCACAACACCGGCGCGTTCTCGAGGTCCGCACCGTTCCAGGTCATGAAGTGCAGCGATGCCGGAACGAGAATCAGATGATGTCCCGTGCGCAGAGATCGCATCAACTCCGCGCGCGGATCGTTCTGCACCATATGCGCGCGATCGATTACCGCATCGGCGGACATCGCGACGATGACCACCATCGCAACAGCGAGCAACCATCCGCCGCGACGTGGTGCGGCCGCGCATGCACGTCGTGCTGCAGCAAGATAGAGGATCAATACCAACGCGCCGGCGGGTGCGACGTAATGCCGCGAAAGCCACCACGAAGTCGTGAGCGGCGCGATGAGAAAGATCGCCACTGCGACGAGCAGCCCGCGACGCTTTCGCAAGAAGGGCACGAACAACGCGGGCAACCAAAGAAGAACGCGACCGCTGTTCGGCAATGCTTCCGGTGCCGTGACGGTATCGGCCATCAACTCGATCTTGTCGAGCGACGCGCGCAACACGCCGCGCTCGCGCAAACGCGCGTGCCACGACGTGTGACCGTGCGACGCGATCCTCGCCTCTTCATTCGGAAATGTGGGCTGTGATTTCGGAGCGCCCCAGATGAAATTCGCGCCGGTTTGATACTCGCGGTCCCACAACGCGTGCGGCAGCAGAAACGCGTTGCCGGTCACGGCATGGTTGTAGAAACCGATCGCCGC
>JBQCJC010000075.1:0-5370 GCA_051953135.1 Thermoanaerobaculia bacterium
CTCTCATCTCTCGTTCTGGCGGTGCTTAATGCGTTGGTTCCTTCGGATCGTCGTTGCTCTCGTTCTCCTCATTCTTCTGCTCTGGTTTGGTGGCCGCTGGTATTTGTCGCGGTCTGTGATGGCGTACAGCGGTACGGTGAAAAGCGGCGTCAGTGCGCCGGTTGAGATCACGTTCGATGCGCGCGGGATTCCGCAGGTCTGGGCGAAGACGGATCGTGATGCGTTTTTCGCGATCGGCTACCTCCACGCGAACGAGCGCCTCTTTCAACTCGAGCTCGTGCGGCGCTTGTCGCGTGGCGAGTTGTCCGAAGTCTTTGGTGTGATTGCGTACGACACCGACGTCTTTCAGCGACAAATTGGATTTGCGCGTCGTGCAAAGGCGAGTGAGCTCGATCCATCGACGCGCGCGGCGATGCAGGGCTACGTTGACGGCATCAACAGCGTCATTCGCGCTGGCGCGCTGCCGCCGGAGTTGACGATCCTCCGCCTGACACCGCGCGAGTGGACCGTCGATGATTGCATCGCCGTCGCGTACTACCAGACCTGGTTCTCGCACGCGCTGATGGACCAGGACAAGACGTACCAGCAGCTCATCGCGAAGCTCGGCATGTCCGGAAATGCGCTTGCGAATGCGGGACATCCGTGGTCGCCCCCAACGGTGCCGGACATGCGCATCACGAATGCGTCGAACTCGTGGGTGCTCGCGCCGTCGCGATCTTCAACGCACGCCGCGCTGCACGCATCGGATCCGCATCTCTCGATCGATCAGGTACCGGGGCTCTGGTATCTCGCGGGACTGCATTCGGATGAAGGTCTGAACATCGTTGGTGCGACGTACGCGGGTGCGCCGTTCGTCGTGATGGGACACAACGCGGACATCGCGTTCTCGTTCACCGTCGCGTCGGTCGATCTCATCGATTACTACGACGACAAACCGCAACGCACGATTCGCGAAGAGATTCGCGTTCGCGGCGAAGACAAGCCGCGCGTGCTCGAAGTGAAGGAAGGTCTGCGCGGACCGATGGTCGATGACAAGACCTCGCTGCGCTGGGCCGGTTTCGATTTCTCGCCCGCGCGAATTTCCGAGTCCGCGCTGCGCATGCAGAAAGCGAAATCGTTCGATGAGTTTCGCCGCGGCGTGACCGGCTTCGGTGCGCTCGATGCGAACTGGATTTACTCCGATCGCAACGGCAACATCGGGTATCAACTCGGCGCGCCGGTTCCAATTCGCGACTACGACACGTACGTGCGTCAGAACGCGAGCGATCCGAACACGAACTGGAAAGGCTATCGCGCGCTCGACGAAACGCCGCACGCGCTCAATCCCGCTCAGGGATTTCTCGCGAGCAGCAACAATCAAATCGTCTCGCACGAGTTTCCGTATCGCATCCCCGGCTTCTATGACCCGTATCGCATCACGCGCGCGGACGCGTTGCTGCGGACGAAACACACGCCGGCGGACATGCACGCGATGCAGCTCGATCTCACCAGCGGCTTGTCGTTGCGATGGAAGAAGCTCGCGGCAGATGGTGCCGCGAAGGCGGGCTTCAATGACGAAGCGCGCATGCTCAACGCGTGGGATGGTGCGTCGCGTGCGGACAGCAAAGAAGCGACGTTGTTTGCGGCGTGGTGGCGCATGTTGCCGCGCGCGGTATTCGAGGACGAGCTCGGACCACCGTGGGACGACGGTCGCGCGCTGCTCGATGAAGCGCTGACGATGAACGTCGCGATCGATGACCGGCGCACGCCGCAGATCGAAACGATTGTCGATGTCTCGGCGCGCGCGATGAAAGACGCGAAGGCGATCGCGAACGGACGCACGTGGGGCGAGGCGTGCAAGTTGATCGTGCAGCATCCGCTCGCGCGCGTGAAGGTGCTGGACACGTGGCTGCATCTCAATCGCGGACCGCTCGACGGCATCGGCGATCCCGGATCGCTCAACGCGAATTTCTACAGCTATCACGACGACACGAAATCGTTTCGCGCACGCGTCGGGCCGAGCATGCGGTTCGTGCTCGATTGGGCGGATGTCGATGCCTTCACGCTCAACGGTGCGTTAGGGCAATCGGGAAATCCGTTCAGCCCGCACTACGACGATTTCCTTTCGATGATGCAGCACGGCGAAACGTGGAACGTGCCGTTCACGAAAGAGAAAGTGTTCGCGAAGAAGGAGTCGGTGTTGTGGTTGGAACCAGGTGCGCTCACGACGACCGTACCGACGGAGTAGCCGTACGTGCCGCAGCGAAGCAACGAGCGCTGGCGGCCGTGCCGCCTGCGAAGAAGGAGTCAGTGTTGCGGCTCAGGCCTTGATTTCGCGATAGCGCGCATTCACCAGCGCGTACACACCGTATGCGATCAACCCGATGCCGACGACGATCAGCATCGGCCGCGGAAGAATCGCGATCGATCCTGCTGTGCCGCGCGCCTCATTCGGATTGTGATGGATCGACGCGAGCACGAGCGATCCGCCGGCGATGAAGAACACGATGCCGCGCGCCGCGAGACCGAATCGCGAGATGGTGATGACTTTGTCGCGCACGCGCGCGTCGATCTGGCCGAGGTGGAGACGCTTGCTGAGCTTTGCATCCCAGGCCGCGTACAGTTGATACGCACCGGAGATCACGATGCCGATGCCGATCGCGGCGACGAGCCACGGACCGAATGGTGCATCGAGCAAGCGCGACGTCCAGTGCTTCGCTTGTTGATCGCCGCCGCCGCTGCCGGTGCTGCGATGCGCGATCAAGCGAATGCATTCGACCGCGAATCCGCCGTAAATCAAACCGCGTCCGATGCTGCCCGCGCGCAACGCGAGACCTTTCGCATCGCTGCCGCGATGCTCGCTGTCGGTGATGCCGCTGATGAATCGCCACAGCGCGTATCCGATCAAACCTGCAGTGATCGCGATGAGTGCGATGCGACCGAACGGTTGTTCGAGAATCACGCGAAATGCATCGTGTGAGCTCGATCCCGGAGATCGTTTGCCGAGTCCCGCGGCGATGGTGAGACCGCCGACGATCATGTAGACGATGCCCGCGGATGCGTAACCGAGGCGGGCCAGCTTTGCGAGAAACATGTGAAAACGGAGAGAACGAATCGTGCCAGCACACGAACGTGGGCGACTTCACGCAACGAAATTGCGCGATGTGAGAAAAATCACGTTTTTCGGCCGAAAATCGCGAAAAATCCGTTGCATGACGCGGGAAATCTAACTACATTGCGTCGGCTCGTCCGCAAGGACAAATCGCCGAAAGGAGAACAGATCCACACATGGCAGCAGGTCCTATGACCAAGTCGCAGCTCATCAATCACATCGCCGAAGAGGCAGAGGTTCCGCGCAAGACCGCGGTCGCAATGCTCGAGGCGCTCAGCGCCGTCGCGTACAAAGAAGCGAAGAAGGGTTTCACGCTTCCGGGTCTCGGCAAGCTGGTGCTCGTGAACCGCAAGGCGCGCATGGGCCGCAATCCGGCTACCGGCGCCGCGATCAAGATTCCGGCCAAGAAGGTCCTGAAGTTCCGCATTGCCAAAGCGGCCAAGGACGCAATCCTCGGCTCGAAGAAGTAACTCGCCTGCACCCTGACCCTCTCCCCGCATGACGGGGAGAGGGAAGAGCATCGGAGGATTCCGTGCCGAATCGCTACCCGCAGGAGGCCTCACTTCGTGATGGCCGCCGCGTGCTGCTCCGTCCCTTCGCCGAAAAGGATGCCGACGCGCTCTATGACTTCTTCCATCGCATGCCGGTCGAATATCGCCGCTTTGCGTGGGACAACGTCGACAATCGCTCGCTCATCGAGACGTGGGCACAAAGCGTCGATTACTCCAAAGTCTTTCCCCTGGTCGCCCTCGATGGCGCACGTGTCGTCGCCGACGCCACGCTGCACATGCGCGATGGCGGACCGCTGCGCCTCGTCGGCCGCATCAAGTGGATGCTCGATCCCGAGTTCCGCGGCGCCGGCCTCGGCACCACACTCGTCAATCATCTGATCGACGTCGCGCACGAACGCGGCCTGCGTCACGTGAGCTGCATGTTGATCTCGGACCTCGAAGCGGACGCCGTGAAAACGCTCGAGGGCCTCGGCTTCCAGTCGATCGTGCAACCCGGATACGGAACCGATCCGGACGGGAATCAGCACGACATGACGAAGCTCGTTTTGAAACTGTGATGTGAGGCGGCGGGCTCACAACCCGCCGCACTCCACATCACTTCGCGCGTGCGTATTGATCCGGCCACTTCACGTCGACGCCAAGCTCCTTCGCGGCGTGCAACGGAAAGTACGGATCGCGCAGCAACTCGCGCGCGAGCAGCACGGCATCCGCGCTTCCTTCTTCGAGAATCGCGTTCGCCTGTCGCGCATTCGTGATCAAGCCGACCGCGCCCGTCGCGATGTTCACGTTCGAACGAATCGCGCGCGCGAACGGCACCTGATAGCCCGGACCGAGCTCGATCTTCTGCTGCAGCACCGCGCCGCCACTCGAGCAGTCGATGAAATCGACGCCGATGTTTTTCAGGCGCGACGAGAGCACGATCGATTGCTCGAGATCCCATCCGCCTTCAGCCCAATCCGTCGCGGAGATGCGCACGAACAACGGCAACTCATCCGGAATCACGCGACGCACCGCATCGGTGATGCGCAACGTGAAGCGCATGCGATTCTCGAGCGAGCCGCCGTAATCATCTTCACGCCGATTGATCAGCGGCGAGAGAAATTGATGCAGCAGATAGCCGTGCGCGGCGTGGATCTCGATGACTTTGAATCCCGCGTTGAGCGCATGTTTCGCCGCGCGGACGAATTGCTCGATGACCTCTTCGATCTCGTCGAGTGTGAGCGCATGCGGCGCGGGATCGCCTTCGCGAAATGGAATCGCGCTCGGTGCGAGCGTGGTCCACGAATGCGGACCTTCGGTGATTGCGCGGCCGCCGTGCCACGGCTGTGCGGTCGATGATTTGCGTCCCGCGTGCGCGATTTGAATGCCAGCAACAGAGCCTTGCGCGTGAATGAAATCAACGATCGGCTTGAACGCATTCGCATGCGCTTCCGACCAGATGCCGCTGTCCCAATCGGTGATGCGGCCTTCGGGACTCACGCCGCTTGCTTCGACGATGACGAGTCCTGCGCCGCCGACGGCGCGCGATCCGAGGTGGACGAGATGCCAATCGTTGGGCATCCCGTTTTCGGATGAGTACTGGCACATCGGAGAAACGAAGATGCGATTGGGAAAGGTGAGGGAACGAAGGGTGAGGGGTTCGAACAACATGGGCGAGAAGTGTAGTGGGGGGGGGGGGGGGGGGGGCGGGCGGGGGGGTTTTAGTTTGTGGGGGGCGGGAGCCGCCCCCCCCCCCTGAGATGAAACACCCCCACCACAACGGGGGGG
>JBQCJC010000076.1:0-8576 GCA_051953135.1 Thermoanaerobaculia bacterium
GGCTCTCATCCCGCCGAATGTTCTTGCGATGCCGGCGGGCTAAGAGCCTGCCGCTCCACGTCTCTCCCCTTCCTTTTCAATCGCGCCGACATGCACGCTCGATTCGATCTCTCCGAACCCCGCGGCCATCGCTTTCGCGCATCGATGCGCGGCGACTTCGTCGCTCGTGATGGCGAAGAGTGTTGGTCCTGAGCCGCTGATCGAGCAGCCGAATGCGCCGTTGTCGAGTGCCGCGCGTTTCACTTCGTAGAAATGTGGAATGAGTGGAGCGCGACGCGGTTCGGCGTAGACGTCGTCGAGCGCGCGGCGCAGCAACTCGGAATCGCCGATCGCGAATGCGTGGGCGAGCGCGGTCGTGTTGGCCATCAACTGAATCCACGTGTTGCGCTCGCATGCATCGGGCAGCAGCGCGCGTGCGTCTTTCGTTTGAATGCGCACCTTCGGCGTGACGAGTGCGATCCACCATTCCGCGGCGACGGGCAATTTCACGACGTCGATCGGATCGACGCTGCGTGAGAGTGCGAGCCCGCCGACGGCGCTCGGCGCGATGTTGTCGAGATGACGTCCTGCAACCGCGGACTCACCTTCGAGTGCGGCCGCGATCACGTCCTGCATCGACGGCGCTTGTCCCAACGCGAGTCCTGCCGCGTACGCGCCGGCGACGCTCGATGCCGCGCTGCCGCCCATGCCTCCGGCGAGCGCGAGACCTTTCTCGATGCTGACGATCGCGCGGTAGCCGAACGGACGGAGATACGTGTTCGCGGCGATCGCGGCGCAGTTGCGATCGGGATCGCGCGGCACGAGCTCCGCGTCGCGGCCGGTGATGTCGTCGATGCGCGATGCGCTCTTCGTCAACTCGACCGTGACGCGATCGCCGATGCCTTCGACGGCGAGCCCCAACACATCGAAGCCGGGACCGACGTTGCCGATCGAGCCCGGTGCATACGCGGTGGCGCGATTCACCGCGACACCTTGCGCCGCTCGTGCATCGTGATCGCAACGATGTCGTTCAACACGCCCGCCGCGGTCACGGCCGCGCCTGCGCCAGGACCGGTGACGACGAGCGGATTCGCCGCGTAACGCTTCGAGTGAATGACGACCGTGTTGTCCGTACCGCGCAATCGTCCGAGGGGCGAGGCTTGCGGAACCGCTTCGACGCCGACGCGAATCGCGCGCTTGCCGATCTTCGCGACATAGCGCAGCACTTTGTCTTCGCTCTTCGCGCGTGCGACGCGCTGTGCGAATTCATCATCGAGTGCCGTGAGCTTGTCGACGAAGCGCGCGGGATCGGAGTCATCGACCGCATGCGTGAACAATGATTCGAGTGCGATGTCGCTCAGCTCGAGTCTGCGGCCTAACGTGCGCGCGAGAATCAGCGCCTTGCGCGCGACGTCGGTGCCGGAGAGATCGTCGCGCGGATCGGGTTCCGTGTAGCCGCGCTTCCATGCGTCACGCACTGCGTCGCTGAATCGCCTGCCGTCTTCGAGCGCGCTCATGATGAAGCCGAGCGTGCCGGAGAACGCGCCGAGAATCGTTTCGACGCGATCACCCGACTCCTGCAATTTCGCGAGCGTGTCGAGCACCGGCAAGCCCGCGCCCGCGGTGGCTTCGTAGCGCAGCGCGAGGCCGCGATCCTTCGCGGTCTGCATCAATCGATCGAATTCGAGTTGCGGCACCGCGAGCGGTTTTTTGTTCGCGAGCACGATGTGAAACCCGTTCTCGAGCGCTTCCTGAATCAGTGGTGCGGTCTCGTCCGACGTGAGATCAACGAGGATCGGACGATGCGAGGGGAGGAGCCACAGCTCGTCGCGCATCATCTTCTGCAACTGCTTCAGCGAGAGCAGAGAGTCGCGTTCGAAGAGTCGTCCGCCCGATGCTTTCTGTTTCGCGAGCGATTGCAGCGTGCGCGCGGAGAATCCTTTTTCTTCGATGCGAATGCCGGAACGATCGGCGACGCCGATGACTTTCACATCGAGCCCGAGCTCCTGGCACAGATGTTTGTCCTGCGTGGTGAGTTGCGAGGCGAGCTCGCGGCCGATTTGTCCGTAGCCCAGGAGCGTGAGCTTCGACTCGCGGCCGGACGTGTCGGCGAGCGGATGCATCTTGTCGAGCTGATACTCCGCGTGCAGCGCCTGCAGCGCTTTCGTCGCGTGCGACTCCGCAACCGCGATCGTGATGTTCAACTCCGAGGAACCTTGTGCGATCGCGACGACATTCACGCCCGCACCGCTCAGCGCGGAGAACGTGCGTGCGGCGATGCCCGGACGTCCGCGCATGCCGAGTCCGACGACCGCGATGAGCGCGATGTCTTTCTCCGCGCGAATGCGATCGATCAACTTCGATTTGCGCTCGAACAGGAACGCTTCTTCGAGTGCGTTGATCGCGTGACCTGCTTCCGCATCCGGCAACACGAAGCAGATGCTCGATTCGCTCGACGCCTGGCTGATCATCGAAACGGAATGGCCCGCTTGCGACAGCGCGGTGAATGCGCGCCCGGCAACGCCCGGTACGCCGATCATGCCCGAGCCTTCGATCGACACGAGCGCCTGCTTGTGAATCGCGGTGAGTGCCTTGACCGGATACGCGCCCGGCTTCACGTCGTCCGCGATGCGCGTGCCTTTCGACTCTTCGCGAAACGTGTTGCGCACGTAGAGCGGAATGCGGCGATCGACGAGCGGAATCATCGTGCGCGGATGCAGGACTTTCGCGCCGTAAAACGCGAGCTCCGCCGCTTCGCGATAGTGCAGCTCGTGAAGCAATCGCGCGGACGGCACGCTCTTCGGATCGGCGGTCATGAGCCCGTCGACTTCCTTGAACAATGTCACCGCGCTCGCGCCAATGCAGCGCGCGAGAATCGCCGCGGAGAAATCCGTTCCGCCGCGGCCTAACGTCACGACTTCGCCTTCGGGACCGCTCGCGAGATAGCCGGGCATCACGACGACGATGCCCGCATCGAGCAGCGGCGTGACGAGCTTCTTCGCGTTGCGCTCGCACTTTTGGAGATTCGGCCAGAGACTGCCGAGGCGGCGCTCGGTGACGATGATTTGCTCGGCGTCGATGAACTCCGCTTTGATCCCACGCTCGTTCAACACCTCGACAAAGATGCGCGCCGACACGCGTTCTCCGCGTGCAACAAGTGCGTCCTGTGCGCGTGGCGTCAGCTCGCGGAGCACCGCGACGCTCTCGGCCATCGAACGCATTTCGTGCGCGGCGTCGGAGATCAATTCACGCAAACGTGTTGCGCGCGCTTTGTTCTCGATGATCGCGTCGATCAACTCGAAGTGACGCAACTCGAACTGCTTCGCCGCCGTGATCCAGCCGGCACGATCACCGCGCAGTGCTGCCTGCGCGGATGCGAGCAGCATGTCGGTCACACCGTTCGCTGCGCTGACAACTGCTGCAATGCGCGGAGCCGCGCGCTTCACATGCTCGGCCGCGGTGAGAATGGCATTCGCGCTGCCGACGGCTACGCCGCCGAACTTATAGACATCGAGAGACATGAGGCACGATTACTCCCTCACGCCTTTATACAGGTACGCAATGCCGAATGTCAGCGGCACGAATTCAATCGAACGGAATCGCGCCGACTCGTGCATGAGCTGCACGAAATCTTCGCCGCTCGGAAACCTGCCGGCGGAACGCTCGAGATATTCATAGGCGTCCTGCTCGCCGGTGACCATGCCGCCGACGCGCGGCAGCACGCGCTTGCGATAGAGATCGTAGAGCGTGCGAAACGCGCGGCCGCGCGGTTGTCCGAATTCGAGAATCATCACGCGCCCGCCCGGTTTCACGACGCGTGCGAGCTCGCTCACGCCTTTTCGGGGATCGTTCACGTTGCGAATGCCGAAGGAGATCGACGAGATGTCGAACATCGCATCGTCGAATGGCAGACGCGTCACGTCGGCGACTTCGAAGTGGATGTCCGGCGCTTTCACGCGTGCGCGCTCGAGCATCTCCGCGACGAAGTCGGTGCCGATCACTTCGCCCGCACCAACTGCTTTCTTGAACGCGATGGCGAGATCGCCGGTGCCGGTCGCGCAATCGAGCACGCGATCGCCGCTCTTCGCGGCCGACCACTTCACCGCGCGCCGGCGCCAGAGGTGATGCACGCCGCCGGACAGAACCGTGTTGGCGCGGTCATAGCGCGTTGAGATCGACGCGAACATCGAACGAATCTTGTCGGGATCAGGGCCGGTGTAATTGGTCATTCGAAAGTTTGATTACGTTTGTCTCGCCGGCTGTGATCGTACCGGAAACGGTGCCCGACGCTTCGCGAACCAGCGCTGCCCGCCGTGCGGGCCGAAAGTCTGATTTGCGTTTGTCTCGCCGATTGTGATCGTACCGGAAACGGTGCCCGACGCTTTGCGAACCAGCGCTGCCCGCCGTGCGGGCCGAAAGTCTGATTTACGTTTGTGTCGCCGGTCGTGATCGTACCGGAAACGGTGCCCGACGCTTTGCGAACCAGCGCTGCCCGCCGTGCGGGCCGAGGCCGGTGTAGTTGGTCATTACGGGTGTGGGTTGCGTTTGGATCGCCGAATGCTAATCATTCGGGTCCGATGCAACGCGACTTTGCGTTCGTTCAGACATCCCCGGGCCGCGTGTTCGTCGGCTGGGGACCGTTCGAACATCTCCCGTTCCGGCGCCCGGAGCGCCCGGCATTCTACGTCACCGATTTCTTCCTCGACGATGTCCACCCATGGCGCCATCCCGTGCAATGGGAAGAGCTCACGTTCGCGGAGCTCGCCTCACGCTTCGAAGATCAGGGCGCACCCGAAATCGAGTGGGAGCCGTTGTCGCTCTCCGATTTCACACCACTCTTCGACTCCGTACGAGATGGCTTCGCGAGCGGCGCATTTCAGAAGATCGTTCCCGTGTTGTTCGAGAACGGCCGCTTCGTGCATCGCGCGTCGTACTGGCATCACTTCATCTCGCGACTCGAAACGTTGCCGCCCGGACTCACCGCATACGGCTACGCATACGGCGGACACGGCGCGATCGGCGCAACACCCGAGACGTTGTTTCAGGCAGAAGCACACGGCTATCGCACGATGGCACTCGCGGGCACACGACCCGTTGCGCGCGCGGAAGAACTGCTCGGCGATCCGAAAGAGCGACTCGAACATCGACTCGTCGTCGACGACATCGTTCGCCGCCTTGCGCCATTCGGCAACATCGAAGTCGGACCGTTAGGCGTGTTGCGCATGCCCGGCATCGCGCATCTCATGACGCCAATTTTTTTCGCCGAATCCGGCGGTCCCGAGAAGATGTCGTTCGCCGAAATGGTGCGACGTCTTCATCCCACCGCGGCCCTCGGCGTTTCGCCGCGCACGCAAGCGGGCGAGCGCTGGTTGCGCGAAGCCGATCGCGGCGTGAAACGCAGAACGTTCGGCGCGCCGTTCGGCATGGAGCGCCCGGATCGATCGTCGCTCGCCGTCGTCGCCATTCGCAATATTCAATGGACCGGCGAGCGCGTGCGCATCGGCTCGGGTGTCGGCATGCTCGCGCAGAGCACGCTCGAGCGTGAGTTCGAGGAACTGCGGCAGAAGCGCGACCAGGTGAAGCATCTCTTCGGAATCGAAACTGCCGCATGGGAAATGTCGAACGCGCATCGCGCCTGATCGACGACGTGCGCGCGGCCGGCGTGCGCGAGTTCTGCGTGTGCGCGGGCTCGCGCAACGCGCCGCTGCTCGTCGTGTTAGGCCGCGGTGATGCGCGTTTGTTTTCGTTCGTCGATGAGCGCAGCGCGGCGTTCTTCGCGCTCGGCCGCTTCAAATTGCACGGCGATCCGGTGGCAATCGTGACGACGTCCGGAACCGCGGTCGCGGAGTTGCTGCCGGCCGCGGTCGAAGCGCATTACTCCGGCGCGCCGCTTGTGTTCATCACCGCGGATCGCCCCGCACGATTTCGCGAGACCGGCGCGCCGCAGGCGATCGATCAAATCGGGATCTTCGGCAAGTACGCGGAGACATCGCTCGAATCGTGGTCGCGCGTGCGCGCGCTGCATCTCAATGTCGAATTCGACGAGCCTCTCATCGATGATTGACACACGAACTCGTGGAGCGGCGGGCTCTCAGCCCGCAGCGCCGTCTCCCGTATCGCTGCTCCTTCGCTACCGTCGTCGCGTGGTGCCCTCAAAGAAAGGACGGCGAGCTGAGAGCTCGCCGCTCCACCTGCATGGCTAATCCGCTCGTGATCGTCGGCGGACTCGCTCCGCGTCATCGCGCTCGCGTTCGCGAGTTTCTGTTGTCGTTGAATGCGCCGGTCTACGCGGAAGCGTTGTCGGGACTGCGCGAGGATCCATCGCTGCCGCACATCACCGCCGGAGAAAGAATGATCGCGCGCGGCGGATTCGATTCTGTGATTCGCATCGGCAACGTGCCGACGCTGCGCTTCTGGCGCGATCTCGATTCATCGGATCTGCCGGTGATGCACTACAGCGAGCTGCCGTTTGCTGGGCTGACGCGCGGTCATGTGCATCCATTGACTGCGTTGCCGTCGCTGCATGTTTCCCGCGACGAGTCCTTCTTCGCGTTCGATCGCGAGATCTCCGCGAAGTTTCACGCGATTCTCGATGATGAGCCGCAATCGGAGTTGTCGATGTTGCGCGCGCTGTCTCGTGAGCTGCCCGAACGTTCGCGCATCTATCTCGGCAACAGCCTGCCGATTCGCGAGTGGGATCTCGTCGCGTCGCGCGAGCCGCGCGGATTCGAGTACGAGGCGAATCGCGGCGCAAACGGGATCGACGGTCAGCTCTCCACGTTCCTCGGCTGGTGCGCACCGAATCGCGACAACATCGCCATCCTCGGCGATCTCACCACGATCTACGACCTCGGCGCACCGTGGATCGCGCGCCAGCTCGATGATGGTGTGCGCTTTCGCATCGTCATCATTAACAACGGCGGCGGTCGCATCTTCAGCCGCGTCGGTTCGTTGAAGGTCGTCGACCGCGAAATGCGCGAGCGCATCATCGAGAACGTGCACGACGTCCGCTTCGACGCATGGGCGTCGATGTGGAACGCCGACGTGACGGAACTGCGGCCGGACGCAGAAGCGTCCGCGCGCGTGTGGGCGAGGTACGACGCACTGTGGTCCTGATTCGCACGTTCTCGGGATTCCTTGGGCTCCCATCGGATTGGGATTTTCTGCCGTGGCCGCATTCTCCTCACGACGGCAACGTTCTCCTCGGCTATTCGATGGGCGGCCGCCTCGCACTGCAGCTTCTCGAACGACAGCGATTCGAGAAAGCGATCATCGTCTCCGCCGGATTGAACGCACCGGATGATGCGCGTCGCATCCGCGATGAAGAGTGGGCGCAACGCTTCGAGCACGACGAATGGTCTTCGCTCATGCGCGATTGGAACGCGCAGCCGGTGTTCGGCGGACATGCGTTGTCGCGCGATGAACGTGATTACGATCGTCGCGAGCTTGCGCGTCAGTTGCGCGAATGGTCGCCCGCGGTGTTGCCGCCGCCGAATCTGGAATCGATCGAAACGCCGGTGCTGTGGATCGTCGGCGAGCGCGATGCGAAGTACGTCGAGATCGCGCGTCGCGCGGTTGCGCGACTGCCGCACGCGGAGTTGTGGATCTGTCCCGATGCGGGGCATCGCGTGCCGTGGGAACAGCCTGATGCGTTCGTGCAGCGATTGCGAGACTTCCTCGACTTGCACTAACGTTCGCCGCCTATGGCGGAAACCTGGCACAAACTGCACGACTTCGAAGACATCAAATACGAGCGCACTGAAGACGGGATCGCGAAGATCACGATCAATCGTCCCGAGGTGCGGAACGCGTTCCGGCCGAAAACGGTCGGCGAGTTGAAGCAGGCGTTCGACATGGCGCGCGACGACGAGGAGATCGGCGTCGTGATTCTCACCGGCGAAGGTCCCGACGCGTTCTGCTCCGGCGGCGATCAGCGCGTGCGCGGCAAGGGCGGCTACGTCGATCCGAAAGAGAAGATTCCGCGCCTCAACATCCTCGATGTGCAGAAGCAGATTCGCAGCATGCCGAAGCCGGTCGTGGCGATGGTTGCGGGATACGCAATCGGCGGCGGCCACGTGTTGCACGTCGTCTGCGATCTCACGATCGCCGCGGAGAATGCGCGTTTCGGCCAGACCGGCCCGCGCGTCGGATCCTTTGATGCCGGCCTTGGTTCGTCGTATCTCTCGCGCATCATCGGCCAGAAGAAAGCGCGCGAAATCTGGTTCCTGTGCCGTCAATACGACGCGAAGCAGGCACTCGAAATGGGCCTCGTCAACACGGTCGTGCCGATCGATCAGCTCGAGACCGAGACATTGAAATGGTGCCGCGAGATGCTCGCGCTCTCGCCGATGGCACTGCGTTTCCTCAAGGCCGCGATGAACGCCGATTGTGATGGCCAGATCGGCCTGCTCGATTTCGGCGGCAGCGCCACGCTCCTTTATTACTTGTCGGAAGAAGCGCAGGAAGGCCGCGACGCATTCGTCGAGAAGCGCAAACCCGAGTTCAATAAATTCAAGCGATTCCCGTGAAACACTGGCTTCTCGCGGCAAGACCAAAAACATTGTCGGCGGCTGTCGTGCCGGTGCTCATCGGCTCCG